>NZ_PVNE01000011.1 GCF_003001905.1 Planifilum fimeticola | reverse complement strand
AAACATCAAAAAAATGGCCTTGCTCCTCTCGAAGAGAGGAAAAGGCTTTGTGATCCGCCTAATTTACCAAATCTAATTTCCTTTATCTGTTTATTTCCCATAAACATGCAACCCCTGGCGCTTTTCTTGCGAAAAGAGCCAGGGGGTTTGTCATCAATCTCAGACCGGGAATTTACTCCCGGTCTTATTCTTGATTGTGGTCTTCTTCCTTTGTGTTGATCATGTGGCGGGCGGCGATCACCAGCCGTCCCCACATTTTCTCCCGCGCCGGTCCGGTGATGCCCACCTCGTAGGGCCTCACCATGCAGGAGAGACAGGCCCGGGAGGGGCTGATCGGAACGGGGAGGTGGCGGGTAAGGCAAAGGGATTTGTTTTCCGTAGGAATTATGTATGAAATGATCATCCTAACGTTTGAAATATATTAAATCATCTGTTGCATTATAATAACCCGTATGTTAGTATAATTATAACACTATTGTTTTAATATTTCTTCCTAAATTTCACTGTGAAAGGAGGAACAACGATGAAAATGAAATGGAGAAAAACCTTGGCGTTTGTTTCCTGTGTTCTTGTGATCGCCTTGATTGGCGCGACGGTTTTGCCTGATTATGCACAGGCGTATGCTGCCAAACAAACGCTGAAGAAAAGAGAATTGACCGAATTAAGGACAGAGAATTCAAAAACATACTACGATCCGGACAAAAAGAAGTACATTATGGAGGAATACCTTGAGCCAATTCACTACAAAAAAAATGGCGTATGGGTGGAAATCGACAATACGGTTCGTTCAGCAAAAGCAAAAGAAACCTTAGACGCTGACCTGCCCTATATCAATGGAGGAAACAAGTATCGAGTCGGTTTTGCCAAAACCAGCAGAGCAAAGAAGCTGGTCCGTTTCCAATTGGGGCGGGCTCGTGTCGATTTCGGTCTGGTGGATGGAGAGGATGTTCGCGCGGTTATCAAGGATAACAAGGTGGTCTATCCCGGCGTCCATCCCGATACGGACCTGGTTTATTACACGGACCATTCCGGAATCAAGGAAGAGTGGATGCTGAAAAAGTACAATGGACAAACGCGGTTCTCCATGACTTTGAACACGCAAAATGTGGAGGCGAAACCGCAAAAGGATGGGTCAATTCGCTTTGTGGACAAGCAGGGGAAGGAACTGTTTGTCATGCCCCGTCCGTTCATGGAGGATGCCGCCCTTCATTCGACGAATCAGGTGAGATTTGAACTTCGAGAAGAGGGCAACCGTACCTACCTGGATCTGATCCTGGATGAGGAATGGTTGAAAGATCCGGAGCGTGTCTATCCGGTCAGGGTGGATCCTTCACTGGTGGTTCAGGGAACCTATGACACCTTTGACAGTTTTGTCAGTGAATCACAGCCGAAGGCCAATTTCGGAGGTTATATTTATCTCATCACCGGAACCCATCCGGACTACGGCAAAACCCGCTCCTACATAAAGTTCAGTCTGAAGCCGCTGTTGAGTGGGGCCAAGATCACTTCGGCCAAATTGACCCTGAACCAATACCTTACCACCACGGCCACCCGGCAGGTGAACGTGTATCCGGTTACGTCCGATTGGGATTCAAAAACCATTACGTGGAACAATCAGCCAACCACCGGTTCGATGCTTTCCAGCACATCGGTTTCCGGACCGGGGGCGTACGACTTCGATCTCACCTCGTTGGTCCGGAAATGGTACAGCGGAACAACGAAAAATCACGGTGTCATGCTCCGCCTCAACACCGAGACGGAAGACCGCAAATCCTATCGTTCCAGTGACTATGCCGTCGATCCCTCCCACAAACCCAAACTGACCATCGAATACACCATCGAACCCATTGGCGTGGAGAGTTTCTGGACCTCCACCGTGGCCGATGTGAACACGTACAACGGGAACTTCTTCCTTCAAGAAACAGACGTCAATATTCCCGGACGGGGCATCCCGGTATCGGTGGAGCGGGCCTACAACAGCCGATCCACCAGCAACGGCATTTTCGGTTACGGATGGACATCCAATCTGGAACAGAACCTGGTGGATAGCGGGGACGGTCCCATCTTATACACGGATGAGGACGGAACGCCGCACACCTTTACCCCCAACGGGGACGGAACGTACGAAGCTCCTGGTGGCGTCTATTTGGAGCTGGAGAAAAAGTCCGACGGAACGTATGTGTTGACGGACAAAGAGCAAACTCAATTCCGTTTCAACACGTCCGGTCGACTGACCAGCATTGTTGACGCAAACGGAAATACCACAACAATCAGTTATACCGGCTCCAATCCCACGCGCATCACCGACGCTTCCGGACGCACCGTCATTCTGACGTACGATTCCAACAACCTGGTGACAAAAGTGACCGATCCCGCCAACCGGACGGTGGAATACGATTATGACGCGGCGGGCAATCTCACGAAGGTGACCCGGAAGGATGCCGCGGGAACGGTGATGGCCTCGGTTTCCTACGAGTACGACGCCAACCACAACATGACGGCGATCACCGATCCCAACGGAAACCGCCGGACGGTGACGTACGACGCCCAGGACCGAGTAGCGTCCATCTCCTATCCGATCACGGTGAACGGAAAGGTTCAGACGGCCACCACCACCTTTGCCTATGATACAACCAACAAGCTGACCACCGTGACCGACCCCAAGGGAACCAAGACCCTCTACACACACAATGCTTACGGAAACGTGGTCCAGATTACCGAGGATCCAACCGGCTTCAACTACAAACATACTTTCCAATATGACGACAAAAACCAACTGATCAGTCAGAAGGATGCCAACGCCAACGCGTCGGGAAGCTCGGCAACGTACAATTACACGTACGACGAAAACGGCAATCTCATCAGTGTCACCAACCCGTTGAATGAGACGTCAACCACTCAATACGATGAAAATAACAACCCGATCAAAGAAACCGACCCGGAAGGAAACACGACGGAAAACGAGTTCGACGACCAGGGCAACCAAACCTCCACCACCGACCCCGCGGAAAAGTCGTCGGCCATGAAACATGACGCCTACGGGAATGTCATCGAAGAGACGACACCCATGAGCCCGGGGAACAACCTGGCATTCAACGGAAACGCCGAGATCGACAATAACAGCAACAACTGGCCGGACAACTGGTACCAATGGACCGAAAGTGGAAGCCAGCCGGTGACTTGGGCCGACGGCGGACTGACGGTGGAGGGGATCACCCTTGGCAATAAAAGCATGAAAGTCACCAATCCCGGGGAAGACACCATCATTGGTATCAACAAAAACATTCCCTATGACCCGAACAAAACCTATTTCGCCAGCGGGTACGTGAAAGTGGATAACGCGAAGGGGATTGCCGGGATCCAGGCGACGGGATATGATGCCAACGGCAATATCACCAAACGGATCAAGTCCAAAGAGATCAGTGGGACCCAAGGACCGATTCGGTTGCATGCCGTAGTGGAACCGGGGGCATTTCCTTCCAACACCACAAGTTTTCGCATCCGCGCTTATGTGTTCGATAAGAACGGTCAAACCGACGGAACCTATTGGTTCGACGGCCTGCAGGTGGAAGAGGAGTTCTACGGTGGGTTCAACTTGGTGGAAAACAGCAGCTTCGAGCGGGACGATAATTCGGATAAGGTTCCCGACCACTGGAAGATGTCTTCCACCAAGGAGTCGGTCGACGGGGTGACCACCGACGAGAAACACACCGGCAACCGATCCGTCAAGTGGGTGGGACGGTCCGACCGATGGAAGTCCTACTTTCAGGACATTCCGGTGAGCGGCAATGCGGGAGCCGTCTTCACCGTCTCCAGTTTCTCCAAGGTGCAGGACCCGAATCCCAACGGGGGAATCTACGGATACATCATCCGAACCTACCAGGGATCGACGCTTCAGGAGACCTTCACTTTCCACTTCAGTAAAAAGAAGTCCCACGATTGGGAGCACAAGGCGGCGGAAATCCGGACGACCAAACCCTTCGACCGGATCCGGGTCTTCTTGGATTACAGCGAACAGACGGGAACCGCCTGGTTCGACACGGTCAAGGTAATCCCGGGATCGATCACGACGAGGCACCAATACGATGCCAACGGAAACTACCGGACGAAGACCACTGATCCCGCGGGCCGGGTCGTCGAAAACACCTATGACACCGTCGGCAACGTAACCAGCGAGAAAAAGGCGACGGACACCACCTCCTTCGCCTACGACGGGTTGGATCGCCTCACCCAGGTGACCGACGCGAAGAACGGTGTCACCAAGTACGAGTACGATGCCAACGGCAACAAGACGAAGGTGATCAACGCCAAAAACAAGGCGACCGTCTACACCTACAACGAACTGAACCAAGTGAAAAGCGTCACCGACCCGTTGAACAAAACCACCCGATTCGATTACGATATCAATGGGAACCAGACGAAGGTGACCTATCCCAACGGAAACACGGTGGAAACCGGCTACAACGCCGTCAACCGCGAGACCTCCGTCTCCCACAATGGCACCAAACGGTATTCCTTCGAATACGATCCCAATGGGAACGTGACGAAGGAGACGGACCACGCGAACAATGAAGTCACCACCTATGCCTACGACGCCGACAACAAGCTGAAAACCGTCAGCGAACCGAACAGCAACCGGACGGATTACACCTACGACAAAAACGGCAACGTCACCGAGCGGAAGGTCACGGCAGGCACCGCGACGGTCACCCACGGCTTCACCTACAACCGGCTCGACCAGCTGGTCCGGATTACGGAAAACGGCGCGAACCGTGCCTGGTTCACCTATGACGAAGGGGACCGGATCGCCGGCCGGAAGAACGGCGACGGCAGCGTCAGCCTCTTCCGTTACAACGGAGCCGGGGATCTGATCGAGCAGGTGAATCTGGACAAGAACGGAGTGATCTTGGACAGCTTCACGTACGCATACGACGCCAAGGGGAACATCACGTCGGTCACCTCTTCAGCGGGAACAACGACCTACGCCTACGACGCCTTGGAGCAACTGGTCAAGGAAACCCGGCCCGACGGAACGGTGATCGAGTACACCTACGATGCCGTCGGCAACCGGCTGACGAAGAAAGTGACGAAAGATGGAAACTCCACCACCACGACCTACACCTACGACGACGCGGACCAGTTGACAGAAGTCAACGGGACGAGTTACACGTACGACGCCAACGGTAACCTGACGAATGACGGAAACCGGACCTACGTCTACGATGCCGAGAACCGGCTGATTGCGGTCAAGGACAGCGGCGGCAACACCATCGCCTCCTTCACCTACCGGGCCGACGGCATGCGGAAGACGATGACGACGGCCGCGGGGACGATCACGTTCCATTATGACGAGAACAACAACGTGGTGTACGAGACGGATGAGAGCAACCAGATCGTCGCCAGCTACACCTACGGCCCGAACAACGAACCCGTCAGCATGGCCCGGGGCGGGAAGACGTACTACTACCAGACCAACTACCGCGGAGATGTGTTGGCGCTGACCGACTCCTCGGGGAACGTGGTGGCCACGTATGAGTACGACGCCTTCGGGAGGCTGCTGAAGGAGACGGGAACGGTCGAGAACCCTTACCGTTACGCGGGGTACCGGTATGACAAGGAGACGGGGTTGTACTACCTGCAGAGCCGGTACTATAACCCGGAGACGGGACGGTTCTTGACGAGGGATGTGTTTGAGGGAGTAAACGATGAACCACTTACAATAAACAAATATATTTACACTGTTAACAATCCTGTCTTGAATGTAGACCCAGACGGATTCCATGGCTACAAACGTTGGAAAACTAAGAAATACGAGTACTATCAGAGGTCCTATAAGTATGGTTGGTTTCAGTGGTTATCAGCACATATATTAAATTTCTATATATCACAGGTTCTTTCAAGATTGGTAAAACCGTTAAGAGGAATTTGCAAAAAGTGTGCTGATGCTGCATCATATGTTTTGGCAAGATTTATAGCCAGAGTACCTCCTAGAAATTCGAGAATAACGGTAACTTACAGAAGAAAATTGGGCACTTCAAAATGGTATGTAAGGTATAGAGTGGTGAGGCCAAACGGAAGGGTATTTGATGATACAGGTTACAGAAGAATAAGGTAGGTATGGATAATTCCTTGGTACCCCTTCTGTGGGTAATGGAAGGGGTACCTGATATTTCATAGGGAGGATAATGACATGAAAACCGCAATAAAATTTTCTAAAATCTTATTATCTTTCATTCTAATTTTTTCTTTTCTACTTATTCTGTTCCGCGATAGCAAAGATATTGTAAAGTCATTATTTTTGATAGCTATAATATTAGTTATAGAAATTATTAGTTCAAAAAAAATTCTTGTTCATTTGCTAGGAAAAAGGGAGATAACGTATATATATATATCTATTATAGGAGATATTGTTTCGATACTGATATGCTTTTATATCATCAAAGACATTTTTGATGTTGATTCAGCTCTTATTTTTTCATTGTTAATTTCTCCAGTATGGCTATATCCTAAGATTAAATTCTTGATAAAATTGAAAAGGCAATAGAGCGAATTCATTTAGGTTTTCTACATAAGGATTGGAACGGTTCGAGCTAAAATTTATGGAACGAACTACTTGCTGCGAAAAATGGGACTCTCCTTGAGTTAATCAGATCCTCTGGCTAAATGATCCGAAAACAGGGTGTGTTGATGTTGCAAGATAAACAGTTATATTTCAGATGATCATATTAGTGCTCTTACCTTTGCAGACGACTTTGACTTCCCGGGCGTGGGGCAATTGACGGACTCCCACGATCCGGGCACCCATCGCGCACAGTTGGTCTCTGGCCCGTGCGGCTTCTTTCTGAACACGGGGGAGTATGTCCTTCATCATCTTGGCTAAAGCGTTGCCCATCTTCAGATCTATGGCCGGCAATTCTGAGAGTCCAATATTAACACCTTCTCCAGCACATTGAGAAGCACCACACACCACACGACCTCGTGTAGCTCGGGGAAACGATCTGTGACTTCCTTCTGATGCCGGGTGTAGGCATGGATCCCGAATACCGTGGACAAGATCAGCCGGAAGCCGTCCATCTTGGGCTCGGCCAAGTACGCCGGATCGTCAAAGGGCTTTTCGGCTTTGTGCGCTAGCATGGGTGCAATGAACATCATGTTTCACCAATTGCATGATAGCGAAAACTATTTCAGGATGATATGGAATATCGAGGGAATATGGACAAAAACAAAGAGACCGGGAGGGGTTCCCGGTCTTACTCCTGATTACGGGCTTCTTCCTGTGTGTTGATCATGTGGTGGGCGGTGATTACCAATCGCCCCCACATTTCCTCCCGTTCCGGTCCGGTGATTCCCACCTCGTCCATGGCTTCCGCCATGCAGGAGAGCCAGGCCTGGGCCCGGGAGGGGGTGATCGGAAAGGGGAGGTGGCGGGCCCGAAGCATGGGATGACCGTGTTTTTGGCTGTACAGGGGCGGGCCGCCGAGAAATTGGGTGAGAAAGAGGCGCTGCTTCTCCATGACCGGGGTGATGTCCTCGGGGAACAGCGGAGCGAGCAGCGGATGAGCCTGCACCCGCGGGTAGAAGGCGGCCACCAGGCGGGCGATCGTGTCGGCGCCGCCGATCCGTTCGTACAGGCTTTTGGGCTCCGTCATGCGCCCGTCACCCCTTCCCGCTTCATCTCCCGGAAGGCCCGCTCCACCGCTTCAACGGTCCGGTCGATGTCCTCGTCGGAGTGGGCGGTGGTCAAAAACCAGGCCTCGTATTTCGAAGCGGGGAGATACACCCCGTTTTCCAGCATCAGATGGAAGAAGCGGGCGAAGGCTTCGCCGTCCGCCGCTTTGGCCCCGTCGTAATCCGTCACCGGCCGGTCGGTGAAGTAGACGGTGAAGGCGCCTCCCTTTCGGTTGATCTGTACGGGGATTTGGTGCCGGGAAGCGAGATCGGCGATGGCACCGGCCAGCCGCGCTCCCGCCTGCTCCAGCCGGTCGTAGGTACCCGGCCGGGCAAGGGTTTCCAGGCAGGCGATTCCCGCGGCGACGGAGAGGGGGTTTCCGGCCATCGTTCCGGCCTGGTACATGGGGCCGACCGGCGCCACCAGCTCCATGATCTCCCGGCGACCGCCGTAGGCCCCGATGGGCAGGCCGCCGCCGATGATTTTGCCCAGGGCGGTCAGGTCGGGTTCCACCCCGTACAGCGTCTGGACGCCGCCGTAATGGAAGCGGAAGGCGGTGATCACCTCGTCATAAATCACCAGCGCGCCGGCGGCGTGGGCCAGGCGATTCACCCCTTCGAGGAAGCCGGGGGCGGGGGGGACGATTCCGAAGTTGCCGACCAGGGGTTCCACCAGGACGGCCGCGGTCTGATCTCCCCACTGGTCCAAGGCTTCTTCCAGCGTGTCCAGCCGGTTGAAGGGAACGGTGATCACCTCCCGGGCGATGCTTTGCGGAACGCCCGCGCTGTCGGGCATGCCCAGGGTGGACGGGCCCGAGCCGGCGGCGACCAGGACCAGATCGGAATGGCCGTGGTAGCAGCCGGCGAACTTGATGATCTTGTCCCGTCCGGTGTACGCCCGGGCCAGGCGGATGGTGGACATGACCGCCTCGGTTCCGCTGTTGACCAGCCGCAGCAGTTCGCAGGAAGGAATGGCTTCCCGGAGCATCCGGCAAAAGCGAATCTCCTTTTCCGTCGGGGTGCCGTAGAGGGTGCCCTCCGCGGCGGTTTTGACAATGGCTTCCGTGACGGCCGGATGGGCGTGGCCGAGGATGATCGGACCGAAGGCACCGAGATAGTCGATGTATCGGTTGCCGTCTTCATCCCAGAAATAGGCGCCCCGGGCCCGCTTCATGAAGACCGGGGCGCCGCCTCCCACGGCCCGGAAGGAGCGGGAAGGGCTGTTGACTCCTCCGACGATGACGTCCAGGGCTTGCTCGTATAGTGCTTCAGAACGCTCCCGTTCCAAGTGAAGGCCTCCTTTGGCATTCGTTCTCGTCCTATTGTAACACGACTTTCACGGGAAGGGAGCGGGAGCGGATCAGCCTTCGGCTTGAGGCACGGGCCCTTCCACTTTGGTCTCCCTTTCATCGCTGCGGTTGGACTGCCTGAGGGGAATCTCCCGCAGGAAAAAGGTGAGGATGAAGGCCAGCAACACGACGAGCGCTCCGGTGAGGAATACGTGTTCGATCGCCAGGCTGAAGCTTTCTTTTATCAGCTTGAGCAGGGATTCAAACAGCGGGACGGCCTCCCCCGGCAGAGCGCTCCGGATGCGCTCGAGACGCTCGGGATCCATCAAAATCTGGGGATCCTTGAAGGCGCTCCACAAATTGGCGCTGCCTCCCGCATCCGGAACCGGCGACGCGTCCGCCACCAGCCGTTTCGTTTCGATTTCCATTCGGTGGGTGAAGATCGTTCCCATGACCGAAACGCCGATGGTCCCCCCCATTTGACGGAACAGCTGGTTGGAGGCGGTGGCCACGCCGAGTCGGGAGTGTTCCACGGCATTTTGGACCGTCAGGGTGAAGATCGGGAAGGAGATGCCCAACCCGGCTCCCACGAGGATGATGTTGATGACCGTGGTGTACAAATGGGTGTCGACATCCATTCGGGACATCGAGAAAAGGCCGGCGGCCATGACCGCGAGGCCGAACAGACCCAGTTTCTTGTAGCGGCCGGTCCGGCTGATGATCTGCCCGCTGACGGTGCTGGCGATGACCATGCTGAGGGTCATCGGCATCATGACGAAGCCCGAGGAGGTGGCGGAGACGCCCTGCACTCCCTGGACGTAGAAGGGTGTGTACATGATGGTTCCGAACATGCCCATACCCGTCAGAAACCCGACGATGTTGGAAAGGGTGAAAATCGAGTTTCGGAACAGATCCAGGGGCAACACGGGACTTGAAGCCCGGACTTCAATCCACAAAAAAACGGCCAGGGCGATCAGTGTGAATCCGAACAGCCCGAGGATTTCATAGGAAAGCCATTCGTAGCGGTTGCCGGCCCAGGAGAAGGCCAACAGCATCGGAACGATCGTCAAGGTCAGAAACAGGGAGCCCAGATAGTCCACCTTTTCCCGTCTCCGTTCGGTGGCGGAGGGGAACAGGCGCATGATCAGCACCAGGGCGACCAGGCCGAAGGGGAGAAAGACCCAAAACACCCAGTGCCAGTCCCAATGATCGACGATATATCCGCCCAGGGTCGGACCGAAGACGCTGGCCAACCCGAAGGAGGCGCTCATCAACCCCTGCCAGCGACCCCGCTCCCGCGGGGGGAACAGATCTCCGACGGAGGTGAAGGCCGTCGACATGATCATCCCTCCGCCGAAGCCCTGGAGCCCGCGGTAAAGGATCAGCTGGATGATGGTGTCGGCGGTTCCGCACAAGAAGGAGCCGGTGATGAAGAGGATGAGCCCGGCAAGCACAAAGGGCTTTCGCCCGTAGAGGTCCGACAGCCTCCCCACCAGGATCGCGGTGACGCTGGAGGTCAGCATGAAGATGGTAAACACCCAGTTGAACAGGTCCATTCCGCCCAGATCGGCAACGATCCGGGGAAGTGCCGTTCCGACGATGGTTTGGTTTAAGGAGACGAACAACAGGGATACCATGATGGCGATCAAGATGGTGATTTTTTTTCTTCTACTCAAGTGTTCCATCCGATCCCCTCCATTTTTTGAGTTCAAATCAGTTGTTTCAACAGATCGATCAGGGTGTGAATTGATTCCGTCGGCAGGGAGGAAAGCTTATTCCGGTAATATTGCTCCTTCTTCCGCTGTAATTCTTCCATCCTTTTCCGCGCCGAATCCGTGATGTGCAATTCGACGGCCCGCCGGTCCTGCTCGGACCGCCTCCGGACGACCCACCCCTTGGTTTCCAGTCGATCGGTCACATTGGTGACATGGCTCATGGAAACGCCCAGATCCTGGGCCAGATCGGAAATCCGCCGGGATCCGTCCCGGTGCAGGATCCTGAGCAGATGATATTCGGCCAACGTCATCTGATCGCCGATCAGGGCGTTGAGTTCCCCGCGGAAGGACTGGAAAACCGCGCGAAGGGTGGACTCCAGTTCCTGAATTGCGGCCAGACGGCTGTCCATTATTTCCTCCCCCGAAATATTAACTAACTTAATTATCAATGATGTAAATTATATGGGGATGGCGAAAAAGTGTCAAACGGGATTTTCTGTAAACATGCGGCAAAAGACGCGGAAAAGCGCCAAAAGTGAAATTGTAGCGGGGGGGTATCTGTGTTATGCTGATGACAGCGAATTTTGTCATCGGGAAATGGTGTTCAGCTTGACGAGGAGGCGGAGGAAGTGTCGTCGTTTTTTACGGTGGGTGAGCGGTATCGGGACCGTTATGTGATCGAAAGCGTCGAAGCCTTTCTGGACGGGGAACTGGCAGTTGCCCGCACGGATGAAAACGAGCGGTACTATCTGCAGTTGACCAAACTCAAGAGGGGGACCCAGTCCCGGGTGATCCAGCAGTACCGTTCCCTCAATCATCCGATGGTTCTCCCCTTTGCCGAGGTGTACACCGAAGAGCGTTCCATCGTATTTATCCGTCCGTACACGGAGCTTACGCCCTTGGACGAGATCCTGAGGATGCGGCCTTGGGACGAGGAGGAGACCATCCGTCTGACCAGGGATCTGCTCCAGCTGGAGAAGATGTTGAACGGCCGCCCTCTTCCCATGTACCTTCTTCTGGATCCGCGGAACATGGGCCTCACCGGAGACGGAGAGCTGAAGGTCTTTTTTTGCGGCGTGAGGAATTATACGGCCCTGGAGCCGGCGATCGACTGGGGAACCTGGATGTACATGTGCATGACCGGGCAGCTCCTCGAGGAATCCCTGACCAAGCTGCCCTCCGATCGCCCGTTCTCGGGGCCCGTTGTCCGGCTGGTTGAGCGGAGTCTGAAAAAGGCTTCCGCCGACCAGGTCCTTTCCCAGATCGAAGCGTACGAAAAAAAGAAGAACTCTCCCGGATTGTTGAGCCGCTTGTTCGGAGGGGACAATCGCCGCCCCCGAGAAGAGAAGCGGGAGGAGAGCCTGCGCCTCCCGCCGAGAAAATCTGTCCGCCCGGATGTTTCGGAAGGAAAGGGAAAACCCGTTTTGGGGGAAAGAATAAAGACGAAGAAACCTTCCGGATTCTCCGAGGCGCCGTCGGTGGCTTCCGAGGTGCGCAAGGGGACGGCTCCCTCGGACAACCGTTTGCTTTCTCCGGGGGATAATAGGACGTTTTCCCCGGCCAAGCGTCCGGAGCGGTTGGAAGAGCCGAAGGTATCGCCCCTCAATAAAGGACAGGAGACCGCGGAGAGAATCGGCCCGGATCAAACCGTTTCTCCGCACGCGGAAACGAAGGAGGAGGCAGTGCCTCGGCCGGAGCCGGAGGTTCCGAAAGCGGAAGTCGCCCCTCCCTCCGCAGAGATCGACCGGAAGGATGGATCTTTGCCGGATGAGGCGGCGGAAGCGCCGGCGGAAGCAGCTCCGCGGGATTTAGACGTGCAAGCGCCTGAGCCGGAAGAGGCGCCGGAACAAGAGGAAGAAACCCCGAGCATGCCGGAACGATCTCCGATCCGGGAGGAGGAGTCTTCAAGGGCGGCGGCTCCTCAACCGCCGGAGGTTTTCCAGCCTTCGGAGGCATCCCGGCCTCAGGCAGCGGAGGTTCCTCTCCCGCCGGACCGGTCGCAGCGCGTAGCGCCGTCTGACGATCGGGAGCGGCAGAAACAGGAGAAGGAACAGATGGATCATCTGATCCGGGAACGCTTGATCCGCGAGCGAAGGGAACATGACCGCCTGGCCCGCCAATTCCGGGAATACGCCGAGATGATTCAAAGCGGAGGAGGGAATCCGTAGACGAACGGGGTGACGAAATGAAAAAATACAGGTTGCACCGGGATTCCCTGGGGGAGGTGCTGGTTCCCGCCGACAAGTATTACGGTGCGCAAACCCAGCGGGCCGTTGAGAATTTTCCCATCAGCGGATTGAGGCTGCCCCGCCGTTTCATCCGTGCCCAGGGCATCATCAAGGCGGCAGCGGCCCGGGCGAACCGCGAGTGCGGGGAACTGCCCCCCGACCTGGCCGATGCGATCATCGCTGCGGCGGAAGAAGTGATCCAGGGGAAATGGGATGACCATTTCGTCGTTGATGTGTATCAGGCGGGGGCCGGGACATCTCAAAACATGAACGCCAACGAAGTGATCGCCGGACGGGCCGCCGAGCTTCTCGGAGGGGAGCCCGGGGACATGTCCCTGGTTCATCCCAACGACCATGTCAACCGGGGTCAGTCGACCAACGATACGATTCATGTGGCGATCAACATCGCCGCCGCCGAAGGGTTGGTCCATGAATGCATTCCGGCCGCCGGCGCCCTGGCCGGTGCCTTGTGGAAAAAGGCGGAGTCATTTCACTCCGTCATCAAGTCGGGGCGGACCCACCTGCAGGATGCCGTGCCGATGCGGCTGGGCCAGGAGTTCGAGGGATATGCGGCCTCCCTGGAGGAGTCGGTGGAAGACCTGAAGAAGGTGTTGCCCGATCTTTACCGGATCGGTCTCGGCGGCAATGCCGTGGGAACCGGAATCAACACCCACCCCGATTACGCCCGCCTCGCCATCGAAGACATCGCAAGGCGGACCGGACTGCCCTTCGTCCCGGCGCGGAATCGGTTCGCCTTCATGCAGAACACCGGGGCGGCCTTTAAAACCAGCGCGGCGTTGAAGGGATTGGCCATCCGCCTGAGCAAGCTGGCCAGCGACCTGCGTCTCCTCTCCTCGGGCCCGCGGACCGGCTTGGCGGAGATCCGGCTGCCGGCAGTGCAGCCGGGTTCTTCGATCATGCCCGGAAAGGTGAACCCGGTGATGGCCGAGATGATGAACATGGTGTGCTGTCAAGTGATCGGAAACGACGCGGCCATCACCTCCGCCGGGGAGATGGCTCAATTGGAGATCAACGTGATGATGCCGGTGATCGCCCACAACCTGCTTCAATCGATTCATATCCTGACCACCGGCATGAACGCGTTCCGGGAGCGCCTGGTGGAAGGGATTGAAGCGGATTCGGATCGATGCCGGGAATGGATGGAGCAATCCCTCGCCCTCGCCACCGCCCTCAATCCGGTGATCGGTTACGACCGGGCGGCGGAGGTGGCCAAGAAGGCGCACCGGGAGGGGAAAACGATCCGGCAGGTGGTCGTGGAGGAAGGGCTGCTGCCGGAAGAGGAAGCCGACCGGGTGCTGGATGTCCGGCGGATGGTTCCCTGATTACATTTTTCAAGCAGCGACGGAGTAGGGAACGGGAGTGATACTGTGCGACTGAAAAACAAGGTGGCGATCGTGACGGGCACCAGCCGCGGAATCGGCAGGGCCGTGGCTCTCGCCTTCGCCCGGGAAGGGGTGGACCTGCTGCTGGTGGGTCGGTCGGAGGCGGATCTGAACCGGGTGGCGGAGGAGGTGCGCTCCGAGGGTCGAAAATGCCTGGTTGCCGTCGCCGACGTTTCCAAGGAAGACGATGTAAAGCGGGCGGTGGATGCGGCCCGGGAGGAATTCGGCAAGATCGACATTCTGGTCAACAATGCCGGCATCGGCCTGTTTAAACCGATTCTGGAAACGACGCCGGAGGAGTGGAGGAGAATTCTGGACACCAACCTGACCGGGGCGTTTCTCTTCACCCGCGCGGTGCTGGAGGATATGGTCGCCCGGGGTCAGGGGCACATCATCAACATTTCCTCCGACGTCGGCACCCGAACCATTCCGAAGGCTTCCGCTTATTGCGCCAGCAAATTCGGCCTGGAGGGCTTTACGGGCGTCCTCGCCAAGGAGGTGCGCAAACTGGGGATCCGCGTCGGAGTGGTTCGTCCGGGAATGACCGATACGTGCTTCAACGACACGGAACAGGGAGCCCCGGAAAAGGAGGGGTGGCTCCAGGCGGAGGACGTGGCCGAAGCGGTCCTTTACATGGTTCTGGCGCCCCGCCATGCCGTGGTGGACGAAGTTATGATCCATCCGGTGATTCAGGAATATTAATAGCTTCACCGCTTTTTTCCGCCGGGCTATCATCCCGGATGGAGATGGGGTGTCCTTCCTTTTCGGGAGGACTCCCCTTTTTCTTTTTCTTTTCCTGGACCTTTTCAAGGATCCGCTCGATGCTTTCTCCGTCCCCGGTAGCGGACAGCCCCACGTTCAGGGTCCCGCTCAAGGTCTCGATGGACAGCTCCTGGATTTTGTATTCGATGCGTTCGATGGTGATCGGTTGGAGGGAGGCCAGCTTTTTTTTCAAGGCTTCATTCTCTTTTCGCAGGATGGCGATTTCCCGCTCCAGGTGTCGGAGCCGGTCCCAAAGGTATGGGTACAAGGAGGACACCTCCCGGAATTCCTCTCTAAAATATATGGAACGTCTCCGTCCGGAAGCACCGCGAGCGGATGGTGACGGAAGGAGTGCCGGCTGAATACAATACGGGTGGGCACGTGCCCGGTCGCGCTGAAGGGGGGGAAGACGATGGAATCCGGCTCCCAATGGAAGAAATGGGCTCAATTGGCCAGCTGGTTTTTGGGGGAGGATTTCTGGTCCGACATGGAGGAGGAAGCACCCGAATACGTTCCGAAGGCGGACGTGTACCATACCCAAAGCGAAGTGATCGTATTGGTGGATTTGCCGGGGGTGGAGGATATAAATCAACTGCAGCTGAGGACCGACGGCCAACATCTTATGATCAGGGGGAAGATCCCTTCCCGCTACGATCAGCTGGATGTGTCCGTGTCGGAACGGCCCAAGGGAGAGTTTCAGCGCTCCATTCCCCTGGGAGCATGGGTGACAAGGCGCCAGGCGAGCGCCCGGTACCGGCGGGGGGTTTTGGAGGTCCGGCTTCCCAAGGTGCCCGAGCCGAAAACGGCAAAAATCCGGGTGAGGGACGGCTAATCCGGGCACATCCCCCCATCGGTTCACATAGCATAGCATGAGACCAAGCGGGGGGTTTCAGGGATGGGCACCGTGAACAACATTTTCAATGTCAAAATCAACAACGTGACCAGCACCGGATCGGTCAACTTCGGAAACACGATTCACATCGGACATGAAGCAAACAGCAAGGCGGTGGGTGGGGCCTACCAGTACGGTGATTTGGGCAAGATGCTGAGCGCCAGCACCAACAAGTCGATAGATCCGGACATTATCGACCAACCCTGACTTCCGGGGGGAGATTCATGATTCAGATCGACATCGGCGCCGTCAAAATCATCACGGTATCCGGATCGGTCAATTTCGGCAACACGTTGCACGCGGTAAATCCTCCTTCCGGCCGCGACGGAAGTCCGGAGGGCGGGAAGGCGAAGACGGGGCGTGTAAAAAAGCGGAGTTCCCGCAGGAGGAGAGGTTGCGCCGATTTTCCTCCGCCGATGCCGTATCCCCCTGGGATGTGGCTTCCCTCTTACCCGTTTTTCGGATGGATGTGGCTTCCTTTTTTCGGCCGGTGACCGCCTCCGGAGGAGGAAGTGTGATTCGGACGGAGAAGAATTGGAGGAGAGAAGGGGAAGAGGGGTGTGGAGGTTGAGACCTGTGGCAGCCGGCTTACTGCTCTTTTTGCTCCTCGCCGGGTGTTCCGAGGAAAATCGCCGGTTGGATCCGCTGATCCTCAAGGGGTCAGCGGATGTGTTGCACATTCCCGCAGAGGATGAATATGCGGAGTTGGCCGATTTCATGAGAGCGGCGCTGCGGGAGACCGACCTCCGCGAATGCACGCTAAAGCGCATAGATGCGGAGAAAAGGGAGAGGAAGGTCGTTAAAGAGGTCCCTCCCCGCCGGGGAAAGGATCCTGTGGCATGGCCGCTCTCCTTCTGCGAGGAGGGCGAAAAAAGCGCCTATACGGGTTATATTTCTCCCGCCGCCAAGAAGAAGGCCGATCAGTGGTTCCGAAAGCACCTTGATACATATCCGGATGGAACAAAAATCGAATTTTACGATGTTGACGACGCAAGCTGGGTCGGAAGAATGGGATCCGGGGACGGCCCCGGTGCTGTGGTCGTTACGGTCGGAGAGCCCCCCGAATTGAAAAAAAGGGTTGTGGAGAAAGCCGCGGAGAAAAAACAGCCCTGATGCTCTTTCGTCAGGAAATGGCAAAAGAATCCGGGCGTTCACTCCGATTCTCTTTTCCGAAACGCCCTCACACGCATGCGCCTCAGGTGTTTTCCGGAGGAGCCCGTGGTACAATAGTAGCGACGATGGGATGGAAGCATTCTCCTGTTTCAAGGAAGCCGAACTTTCGCGTTTCTTCGGCGAAGGGATCGCCCCGGCAGGGATCTTTTCGCCAGACACCGGAAGATATCGAGGATGCAAAACCACTGGAGGTGTATGAACATGCTTAATGAAGGGGATATGGCACCCGATTTCACTTTGCCCGCCAGCAATGGTGAACAGGTCTCCCTGTCGGATTTTCGGGGGAAAAAGAATGTGGTTCTCTATTTTTATCCGAAGGACAACACACCGGGCTGCACCGCGGAGGCCTGCGATTTCCGCGACATGTCCGGGGAATTCTCCGAGCTGGACACGGTGATTCTCGGCGTCAGCCTGGATGATCTAAATTCCCACGAAAAATTCATCCGCAAATACGACCTGCCCTTTTTGCTCCTCGCCGACACCGAGGCGGAGGTGTCGAAGAAATACGGAGTGTACAAGGAGAAGAACATGTTTGGCAAAAAGAAGTGGGGAATTGAGCGCTCCACCTTCATCATCGACAAGGAGGGGCGTCTGGCCAAGATTTACCGCAAGGTCAAAGTGGACGGCCACGTGAAGGAAGCGCTGGAGTTTGTGAAGGAGCATCTCTCCTGATCCGAACGGGAGGGGGAGCCTTTGAACGAAGTCAGCGCCTATTCCCTTCCGGAGCATTATGATTGGATCTCCACCGGCCTGGACGGGGACATCGCCTATTATGTGGGACTGGCCCAAAAAAGCGGAGGACCGGTGCTGGAGCTGGGATGCGGGACGGGTCGATGCAGTTTGGCCATCGCCCGGACCGGCATCGAGGTGACGGGTCTGGACCTTTCCCCGGAGATGTTGCATCGGGCCCGGAAAAAAGCGGCCGAGATGGGGGTTTCAGACCGGATTCGCTGGGTGGAAGGAAATATGAGCCACTTCGATCTGGGGGAGCGTTTCCGGCTGATCATCATCCCTTATCGCTCCTTTCTTCACCTGATGACGGTGAGGGAACAACTGGCCGCTTTGGCTGCGATTCGCCGGCATCTGGAGGAGGACGGGCTGTTCGCCTTCAACATCTTCGTTCCGAAGGTATCCGATTTGGCCGACCAGGACCGGCGGATGGCGTACCGGGGCTCCTTTCCCGTGCCGGGGACCGATCACTTGGTGGAAGTTCACGACTGGACGGAGTTTGATCACTTCCTTCAGCGTGCCCGCGTGATCCGCTACCTGGAGCGTTTTGACGGAGAGGGCCGGTCCTTGGAACGCCTGCGCACCGTCTTCTGGTTTCGGTACGTTTATCCGACGGAGCTTTTTCATCTCCTGCGGGTGGCCGGCTTTCAGGTGGTAAACCGCTACGGCGATTTCAAGGGCCGTCCCTTCGATCGCCAAAGCAGCGAATTGGTCGTGGAGGCCAAAAAGATTTAGTCCTGGTCAGGGAGAAAGAGCTTCAAACCCGTGAATCCAAAGGACGGAGCGGCGGGGAAATGACGCGAAAGCGTTTGAAACGTCAGCTTACGGCATTGTCCCCTCGCCGGCCTTCGCTCCACAGCCCGTCTACGGGCTTTTTTCGTGGGAGGTTGGGGATTCGCATCATGGTTGCCTTGTCGAAACGAACGAAGCGCCCCCAATTCCTCCCGCACACAGGACATCGTTCCCGATTTCCTCCTGTGGCCTTGATCCGGCACAAATTGAACAAAAAGGCGGGACGGGACCGCGATTTTTGGTACAATGGACCTGAAATGTTTCAAGAAGCAAGCTCCCGGGGGAGGAGGAGGCCCTTGACCCAAAAAAAGAGCGGACGGGTTCCGACCCGGAAGATCATGGATACGTTGGCGGCCATGTACCCGGATGCCCATTGCGAACTTCACTTTCGCAATCCCTTTGAATTGCTGATCGCGACCATCCTGTCCGCCCAATCCACCGACCGACAGGTGAACAAGGTGACGGAGCGGCTGTTTGCCAAGTATCCCGCTCCCGAGGATTTTCTGTCGCTTTCGGAGGAGGAGCTGGCGGAAGAGATCCGCGGGTTGGGTCTGTATCGAAACAAAAGCAAAAATATCCTGCAAACCTGTCGCATTCTCGTGGAACAATACCAGGGAGAAGTGCCGGCGGAGCGGGAGGCCCTGGAGAAATTGCCCGGCGTGGGGCGAAAAACGGCCAACGTGGTGTTGAGCAATGCTTTCGGCGTTCCCGCGCTGGCGGTGGATACGCATGTGCAGCGCGTTTCCAACCGGCTGGGTCTTGCCGACAGCGATAATCCGTTGGAGACCGAGAAGCAACTGACCCGGAGGATTCCGCGAGAGGAATGGTCGATCGCCCACCACCGCCTGATCTGGCACGGGCGGCGCATCTGCAGCGCGCGGAATCCCAAATGCGGGATCTGCGATTTGGCTCCCTACTGCCGGTTCGCCAAAAATCAAGGCTGAGGGGATGTTCCATTGACAAGACAAGCCCCTTCGACGTAGACTAATTATAGATATTATTAAGTGGAAATGAGTGTTTTTAAGGCGGGAAAGCGAGGTGGATGGCTATGGCAATGGCGCCGGATCGCTTGAGAGAAGCGGTGGAAAGGTTGAAGGCGACAGGCGTCCGCATGACGCCCCAGCGTCATGCGATACTGGAATACCTCCTGTCATCGATGAGCCATCCGACCGCCGATGAGATTTACAAGGCGCTCGAGAAGGATTTTCCCAACATGAGCGTGGCTACGATCTACAACAATCTGCGATTGTTTAAAGAGGCCGGTCTGGTGAGGGAATTGACGTACGGCGATGCCTCAAGCCGTTTTGATGCCAATATGAGCGATCATTACCACGTCATTTGCCGCCGGTGTGGAAAAATCACGGACTTCAAATATCCGCCCCTCATCGAGGTGGAGGAAGAGGCGGCCAAAAAGACCGGCTTTCAGGTCGATTCTCATCGGATGGAAGTGTATGGCTTGTGTGCCGACTGCCAATAATGAAAACCAAAGAACGGGCTTGAGAGCCCTTGATCGGTAACACCCATCCTTTCAAATCTTCCCTTGCACGATGTGCAGGGGATTTTTCATGAAAAAACCGGGAATCCGCCGGCTGATGCGGTTCCCGGTTATCCTTTTCCTACTAAAGGAAAACGCTGATGGCGATGATCAAGACGTAGGCCACCGAGACGGCGGTCAATCCGGCCAGCCATTTGAAGACGGGCCTTTCCCGGATGATGGCGTAGATCGCCAGTCCGGTAAAGACGAGGATGGCAACGATGGTCATAAGGTACAGCAGACTGTAAAACATGATCGTTCCCCTCCAATGTTACGGAACCGGAATTTTGCCGAGAAAGGCGAATTTGCGGTTGAGCTTCGCCACCTCTTGAATGGTGGCGCCGGTCATATCGTACAAGTCTTCGATCAGGCCGTATTCGCTCTGGGCTTGCTTTGCCGTCCGGGTGGCGGGGGCCAGCAACTGTTCGTTAATGCGCGAGATGTTCCCCAGCTGGTTCATCACCATGGCCGTGTTTTTGTTCAGCCGGTCCAATCCCAGGACGATCTTCTGCTCGCTCGCCTGCACGTTGGCCAGGCTGTTGTTCATGCGGCTAAGGAGGTTGACGGTGTTGTCCAGTTTGATGTTCATCTCTTCCACAACCGCCGCCGTCTCCCGCAGAGGTTTCAATTGCTCATTGGTTACGACCGTCAGCTGATGGGCCTGGCGGATGTTTTCGTGGACGTCGGCCATCACCCGGTTGGTTTCCTGCTGCGTCGTGATCTGCTGGAAGGTGCCCCAGCCCAACAGCCCAAGAAGCCCGAGATTGATCAAGATCACGATGGAGCGTACGAGCATGGGAACTCTCCTTTCGTCAGGGCAGAAGCGGATCCAGCAGACGTTTCAATAATCCGCCCTCTGATTTTTTCTCTTCCTGTTCTTCCTTCGGGGATTGACCCGCAGGCTTTTCTTGCGGCGTTTCCTCTGAAGACCCGGATTGTTTCTCGGGGAGGGGAAGGATTCTGCCCACGGTATTTTTCAGGGTTTCATCCAATATGTTTTTCACGGTCTCCAGACCGCCCTTGATTCTGGCGAGAAGACGGAAGTTGTGCACGGAGGTATCCAGCTCCGCCAGCAGCATGTCCATGCGGTTGTTCATCTTGGCCGTGGCGTTCGCCACTTCACCGGTGTATTCGGCCACCGTGCCGAGCTGCCCCGCGGTGGCGATCATCTGGTCT
The DNA here is from genome assembly GCF_003001905.1 of Planifilum fimeticola. Classification (NCBI taxonomy): domain Bacteria; kingdom Bacillati; phylum Bacillota; class Bacilli; order Caryophanales; family Thermoactinomycetaceae; genus Planifilum; species Planifilum fimeticola. Next base: position 83,237 of record NZ_PVNE01000011.1, on the reverse strand, counting down.
TTCACCTGGTTCGCTCTGTCGGCTGTCTGCTCGGTCAACTTGGCCGTCTGTTTCTCCCGCTTGAGGATTTCTTCCATCAGATCGCGGGCGCCGATGTTGCCCGCCAGCTGGTTGTCCAGCTCTTTTTTGATGTTCTCGTTCGTCCGGATCTGCTCGCTGAGCACTTCGTTCTGATGCTTCAGCCCTTCAAGGGCCTCTTCCGCCTTGGTCACTTCCCCTTCCAACTTTTTGGTGTCCTCCAACATCCCGCTGGTTCGATCCACCAGATCGCTGGTCAGGCCGAAGATGTTGTACTGGGCCAGTCCCGGGAGGACGGCGGTGTCACTCCACTTGGCGAGGGTCGGGGTGGCGGCGACAAAAAAGGCAAAGAATCCGACGAGGAGTGCCACTTTCCACTTGGGGCCGCCGAAATTCCAATGGTTGAAGTTCACGGGGCGTCACCTCCTCACCGTGGTCTCCGGAAGGAATTTGGTCTTCTCGTTCATTTGCCGGAGGTTGGCGTTGATTTCCGCCTGAAGGGACTTCATGTTGTTCAGGGTCTGGACCACCTGCTTGTTGGAGGCTTCCAGGGATTGGAGGGTTTGAATGCTGGAGCGGACGGACGTTTCAATCTGCTTCAGATCCTGGTAGGTGAGCCCCGTGTTCTCTCCGATGGCGTTTACCCGCTGGGAGATGGCGGCGACGATTCGGTCCAGCTCCTGAAGCTCCTTGTCCAAACCGGCGGTGTTGCTTTCAACCCGGGTCACCTTTTTGCTCAGGGATTGGCTTTTCTTTTTCAGCTCGGCGATGGCGTCCAGCTGTTCGTTCATTTTTTTGGATTTATCGGCCGAGAGGGCCAGTTGCTTTTCCAATTCCCGGGACAGAGACACCATGTCTTTTTGCATATAGAGCTGCAGCCAGGTGTTCCCGGCGTTGACCGCGAGCAGCACCGTGATCAGCAGAGTGGTGATTTTGAGCATATTCATCGGGTATTCACCCCGGGCAATTTGCTGTTCATATGGCGGGTCGAATTGAGGATGTCCTTCAGGTATTTCTCGTCATCCTTGGCGGTGGCCGCCAGGTTTTTCAACATCTCATCCATCTGTTTCATGTAGGGATCGAGCTCCGCGAGGCTTTGGCTGATGGATTGAATGTCCCGCTTCGAGTTGGAGGAATATTTGAGCATCTGGTCGTTGAGGCGAAGCGTGTCGGCGTTGTAGTCCACCACCTTTGACAGAAGGACCAGCAGTTGATCCGTCTTTCCGATGGCATCGTCCAACCCCTTGTCAGCCCGGTCCATGGTGGAGAGCATCCTGCTCAGCTCTCCGTTTTTGTCGATGATGGAAGACTGGACCTGGTTCAGGGTTTTCACCGATTCCACATTGGATTCCAATCCGGCATGGAGGCGCTTTAAATTTTGCGTCATGGTGATGCCGTTGATCAAAAAGCCGCTCAGGAGAAGAAGGGCGATGATGGACAAGGTTTTTCGAATCATGAAATCTCCCCTTTACGGCAAAGAGTTGGCGGCTTGCTGGCTTTTCGCCGCTGCCGATTTCAGTTTGCTGTTGAGCACCTGATTCTGCTCCAGCGCCTTTTCCAGCTTGGCTTTGGTGTCCAGGGTGATGGCCCTGAGCCGGTTTGCCTGGTCGACCTGGACCTTCGCGGAAGAGGCGATCAGGGCCATCTTGCCGTTGAGAAAGGAGCTGAGATCGTTCAGGTTTTGGCTCAGGTTGACCTGCTGTCCGGTCACCGATTCCAGATCGCCCAGGGTGAAGGACTGATCTTTGAGCCCTTCGTTGACCATTCGCAGTTTTTCGTGGACCTCTGCCGTCTGTCCCGACTTTTTGTCGATGGAGGACAAACCGCCCAGGATGTTTTCATTGACTGCGCCCAACTGCTGGTTGTTTTGCCCGATTCGATCCAGCATGCCGTTGAGATCCACCTGTTTGTGCAGTCCTTCCAGGGCGCTTACTTCCTCCCGATCCGCTGAAAAGGGAAAAGGATTGTCCCCTTCTCCGGACTTGTCGGCGAACAGCATGGGGAGGGAGACCGTCAGGCCGAAGGCGATGATGAAAGCGATGATGGCGGGGAGGTACCGCATCTTCCAACCTCCTTTGGTTCAGAATAGCACATGCACCATGATCCCGGCGAGAATACCGGTGAGAATGCCAATAACTACTTGGCGACTCAAAACCGCCCGTTTCCAGCGGATGCTCCGTTTGGGAGATTCGGACGCTTCGCCTTGGTCCGACGGTTGAAAAAGCGGGACGACGGTGGGGCCTTCCGGCGCTTTCGACGGGTCCGTCTCCTTGCCGGTTGCGGGAATGATCTCTTCCGGCTTCTCATCCGAATAGAGGGCATCGATGACTTCCCCATACTTTTTCTCTGCAACGCCGGTCCGAACCTTCAGCGTCGGGGTCAGCTCCCCCTTTTCGAGGGTGAAGGGCTCCATCAGCACGGAAAACTTCTTGGGCCGCTCAAAGGGGGCGAATTCGGCGGTCAAGCGGTCGATTTCCCCCTGCAGCAGCTGGCGGGACAGCCGCGCCAGCTCCTCCTGGGTCTTGAAGGTCCATCCATTCTTTTGAGCGTGCCGGGTGAGTGTTTCGAAGTCCGGTACGATCAGGGCGCAGACGTAGGGGCGGTTGTTTCCGACGAGAACCGCCTGTTGGATGAACCGGCTGGAGGCCAAGGCGCTTTCCACCGGTTGCGGGGCGACGTTTTTCCCCGTTGACAGGACAATGAGGTTTTTCTTCCGGTCCACGATCCGCAGATACCCGTCTCCGTCGATCTGGGCGATGTCGCCGGTGTGAAGCCAGCCGTTCACCACCGTTCTCACGGTTTCTTCGGGCTGTTTATAGTAACCCATCATGACGCTGGGGCCTTTCACCAGGAGTTCCCCGTCGTCGGTCAGCTTCACTTCCGTGCCGGGGAGCGGACGACCCACCGTGCCCGGTTTGATGTAATGGACCGGATTGCAGGCGATGACCGGAGAACATTCGGTCATGCCGTATCCCTCCAGGACGGGAAGGCCGATGGTGAAAAAGAACCGGCTGACATCCGGATGAAGGGGTGCTCCGCCGGAAATCATCAGCCGCAGGTTCCCCCCGGTTTTCTCGTGGATCTTGGAAAAGACGAGCTGTTTGGCCCGGAGGTATTTTTTCTCGAGCTCTAGGGGAACGGGCCAACCGGAGCCCTGGTTGATGTGGCGGAGCCGATCCTCTCCCACCTTGATGGCCCACCGGAAGAGCCGCTTTTTCAGCGGGGAGCTCTGCTCGATGGATTCCATCACCTGAGCGTACATTTTTTCAAACAGCCGGGGAACGCCGGTGATGAGGGTGGGCCGGATTTCCAACAGGTTTTGGGCCACGGTGTCGGGGCTTTCCGCATAGGCGATGGTTCCGCCGGCGGACATGGGCACGAATTGACCGGCCGTTCGTTCGAAGATGTGGGACAGGGGAAGGAAAGAAAGGGATGTGTCGCGATGGGAGATCGGAACGAAGTGCTGGACATTTTCCACGTTGGCCAGGATGTTTCCGTGGGAGAGCATCACTCCCTTGGGTTCGCCCGTCGTTCCGGAGGTGTACACGATGGTGGCCAGATCGTTCCGGCCCAGGGTCTGCCATCCCCAACGGTCGATGATCGGGCTGGCCTTCCCCTGATCCATCGCCTTTCTGAAGGAGATCACCAGGGGGTGGTCGAAGACGGCTTGTTCGATCAGGATCACCTTTTTGATCCGTTCCGGCCAGTTTTTCACGCGTTCCGCGGTCTCCGGGTTTTGCACGATGGCCACTTCCGCGTCGGCGTTCTGCAGGATCGTGCGGATCTGTTTTCCGGTCAGGGACGGGTAGATCGGAACGGTGACCGCGCCGAGGCTGAGGACGGCGAAATCGCTGATCAGCCAGTGGGGACCGTTTTCGGAGATGATGGCCACCTTGGTGTTTCGCTGTACGCCCATTTGACGAAGGGCGAAGGCGAATTGACGGATGAGGTCCCAGAGTTCGAAGTAGCTAACACTGCGATATCGGCCGTCTTCCTTCCATAAGACGGCTTTTTTGTTGGGATGGCGCTTGACGGTGAAATGCAGCATTTCCAGGAGGTTTTGAGGTTTCTGCTGCATAAAAGCCCCCCTTGCTGAAGTGAGGTGGTTGAGGCGTCCGGGCAGGGGTGTTTGTATAAAAAAGAAAATTGGCTGAATTGACAGAAGTATGAGGGCGGGTCGATAGATATAATATCTGAAAGAATTCGAGAGTGAAGCGGTCGTCGTAAGCTGCCGCAAAAATTGTCATCAGCCGCGGCTTTTCCCGGACGGACGCGCTTTTGCGCGAAGAATGTCACCTCTTGGAGTACGCCTACGTATCATTATACAGTTGAAATTCCCATAAAAGAATGACTTTCGGGAAAATACGTCTTTGGTAATAACATCTTCTCAAACCAAAAATCCCCCTTGATACGGGGGTTTTAGAGAGCCCAATGCGGGCGCACGCTATCTGTTTTTGGAAAGCGCGATCCGCTCACTCGGCGGACGGGGGCTGGGCCGTGTCCTTCGGCGCGTGCTTGGGATCGAGGGAAAGATAGACCTTGCAGTAGGCGCATTGGTCCATTTTACCTAAAATCTTGGTGGTTCTTCCGCACTTGGGACACTCGATTTGGACGGCCTGCATGGATAGGATGCCGGTCCAGAAGTAGATGCCCACGCCGCCGAGGATGACGATCAGTCCCAGGAGGAAAAAGAGGCTGTGCAGGGACGGCCACAGGAAACCGAGATACATGGCGGCGAAGCCCAAAAAGATGAACAACAGGCCGAAGGTGCGGAACTTGTTGATTTTATTGGCGAACAGCATGGCTTTTTGCTCCCTTTCAACGAAAGTGGGGCCGGTTCGACCGCACCCCGGTGTTGAATCTCTTTCAGTATACCATTTTGCAGGCCTTCGGGCCAACCGCCGAGGACGGAGGAGCGAAAGAGGAACTGGAGAGGGAAAACGGGAAATGATTCTGTGGGAGATTTGATCTCCGGCGGGAGATCCCCCGGGCTTCATGAGAAAACGCGAACTGTGAAAAGGGGTGTCGGGATGAGCAGAGCGAGATCCGGAACTTGGGAAGTCATGGTGCAACGGGATGTCCGGGTGCCGATGCGGGACGGCATCACCCTTTCCGCAGACGTGTACCGCCCCCGTTCACAGGAGGAGGTTCCGGCCATCGTGGTCCGGACGCCGTACGGGAAGACCGGCGATGAGATTGACGCTACGGCCCGTTTCTTCGCTTCCCACGGTTACGGCGTGGTGTACATGGATGTTCGCGGTCGGGGCGATTCCGAAGGGGAATTCGTCCCATACCGGAACGAGGGGCGCGACGGGTACGACAGCATCGAGTGGGCGGCGGCCCAACCCTGGTGCAGCGGGGCCGTCGGTACCATGGGCGCGTCTTACCTGGCGCGGGTTCAGTGGTTGGCCGCCTTGCACCATCCACCTCACTTGAAGACGATGATCAGCATCGTGACGCCGTCGGATCCCTTTGTGGAATGGCCGACGGGGGTGCCCACGCCCCACCACCTGTGCTGGCTCTACATGACCAGCGGACGGGTGATGCAGAATGTGGACGTGATCGACTGGGAGCGGATCTATTGGCATCTCCCCCTGGAGACCATGGACGAGCTGACGGGAAAGCATCTTCCCCATTGGCGGGAGGAGATTCGCCATCCGCAGTTGGACGAGTGGTGGAAGGAAATCAGCTATCAAAACCGTTTCCACGAACTGGACTTGCCGGTGCTTCACATTTCCGGCTGGTACGACGACGAGCAGGTGGGCACGCCCCTCAACTACATGGGAATGGTCCGCCATGCCGCCACGGAGCGGGCCCGGCGCAGCCAGAAGCTGATCATGGGTCCCTGGCCGCACCGGATCAATCGCTCCACCCGTCTGGGGGAGATCGATTTCGGGCCGGAGTCCGTCATCGACCTGCTGGGATACCAGCTTCGGTGGTTCGACCATTGGTTGAAGGGGGAAGAAAACGGGATCATGGACGAGCCCCCGGTCCGCATCTTCGTCATGGGGGAGAACCGGTGGCGGGAGGAAGAGGATTGGCCCCTTCCCGACACCCGGTGGACCCGGTATTACCTTCACAGCGGAGGTCGGGCCAACAGCCGCTTCGGCGACGGACGCCTGTCCGTCGATCCCCCGGAGGAGGGAGAGGCACCCTTTGACCGGTATCGGTACGATCCCGCGAATCCCGTCCCCTACATCACCGACATGACCTCCGCCCAGATCGGCGGTCCCGATGATTATTCCGCAGTGGAGCGGAGAGATGACGTGCTGGTATACACCACGCCTCCGCTGGAAGAGGATCTGGAGGTGACCGGACCGGTCCGGATGGAACTGTTTGCCTCCACCAGCGCAAGGGATACGGATTTTATGGCAAAACTGCTGGATGTGTGGCCGAACGGATTCGCCCAACGGCTGACGGACGGCATGGTGCGGGGGCGCTTTCTGAAGGGGATGGACCGGCCGGAGTTGCTCGAGCCGGGGCGCATTTACCGGTTTGAGATCGACTTGTGGAACACATCCCACGTGTTCAAGAAGGGACATCGCATCCGCGTGGAGATCGCCTCCAGCGCCTTTCCCAAGTATGACCGCAATTTGAATACCGGAGCGCCGCTGGGGCGGAGTACCGACATGGAAGTGGCGGAACAGACGGTCTACCACAGCAAACCGCATCCTTCCACCATCCTTCTGCCGGTGATTTCAAGGTAATAAAATTTTTGGATCCCCCCGTATATATATAATCGGATCCAACAACCGGGCGAAGGGCCCGGATCAATCGTGGGAGGGGGAGATCCGATGTTTCGGAAGAGACGCTGGCTGATTGTTTCCTTTCTGACCCTTTTTATTCTGAGCATCTCTTTTGGAGTGTTCGGGTCCGGGGCGGAGGCGAAGGATTCGTTCTTAAACATCGCCCACCGGGGCGCCTCGGGCCATGCTCCGGAAAACACGATGGCGGCCTTTGACAAGGCCGTGGAAATGAAGGCGGATTTCTTCGAGTTGGACGTGCAGATGAGCAAGGACGGACATCTGGTGATCATGCACGACGTCACCGTTGACCGAACCACCGACGGTACGGGGCGGGTCGGGGATCTCACCCTGGAGGAGCTGAAAAAGCTGGATGCGGGAAGCTGGTTCGGGCCGGAGTTTGCCGGCGAAAGGATTCCCACCCTGGGGGAAGTGCTCGATCGGTACCGGGGCAAGATCGGCATCCTGATCGAGATCAAAAGCCCCGAACTTTATCCCGGAATTGAGGAAAAGGTGGCCAATGCCCTGAAAAAGCGGAACATGCACCGGCCCAAAAACGGAAAAGTGATCGTCCAATCCTTCGGGCACGAATCGATGAAGAAATTCCATCGCCTTTTGCCTTCGGTGCCGGTGGGGGTTCTCCTCAGCCAAGCCGACTACCAGGACGGGGTAAGCGATGAGGATCTGGCCGCCTTCGCCCGCTATGCGGATTATGTGAATCCCAGCCAGTCGCTGGTGGATGAGGACCTGGTCCGGCGCGTCCACGATCTGGGCATGAAGATCACCCCGTACACCATTCGGACAAAGGAAGAGGCGGAACGCATGATCGCCCTCGGTGTGGACGGGATCGTTACCGATTTTCCCGAATTGGGCCGTTTGAAGTAGGTAATGTTCCCCGTCCGGAAAAGACCGATATCGATTTTGACATAAGGGTGCTTTGACCCAGGGTTGGAGGGATTGCACATGTCCGCGACGAAGCCGAATCGCCTGTCGTCCCGCTTTCGGATCACCCGAGTGTACATGTTGACCGGAGCCGGGTTCCTCGGCGTCTGCTGGTTTTTCATGATCCTGGCGGCGGAGTCGCTCTCCCGGGGCAGGTGGATCGATTCTTATCTCCTGGCGGCGGTTCATCTGTTTGTGATCGGGTATGCGATGGTCGTGGTGCACGGGGCGATGCTGCAAATCGTGCCCGTCGCCTTTCAGGGCCGTCTGTACTCGATTCGCCTCGGATATGTTCAGTATGCCTTGATCGTGCTCGGCGCCGTCGCCCTCCCCCTGGGGTTTCTTGTCCACATGTGGCGCATCACCGCGGTCGGCGGGCTGCTTTTGATCCTGTCGACCGGTTTTCTATTGTGGAATCTTGGACAAACCCTGCGGACGCTGAAAAAAAAGGCTGAGGCGCTGCTGATCGCGGCCGCCTTTCCCTTTTTCTTTATTAACGTGCTGCTGGGCGTCGCCATGTCCCTCGGCCGGTTTCCCGCCGGAGGGAACACCCTGCCTTTGCACATGATGTCGGGGATCGTCGGCTGGTTTACCACCTTGATCATCCTGATCAGTCCCCGCCTGATGAGCTTTTTTGTCTCTTCCCGGTACAAGGGATTGCGCAAAAGCGGGCCGGGGATTCTGGTGCTTGCCGGAATGGCGGCGGTACTTGCGGGAGAAGCCCTGGAGGCAGGCGCAGGGTCCGCGGCCTCCGAGGGGATATCGGCAGCCGGGTGGATCCTCTACCTGGTCGGCTATGCTTGGGTGCTGGTCGATTTGTATCGCCATTTTCGCCATCGACGCCGTCGGGAAGTGGAGTGGGTGCTGAAATGGATCCTCGGCGGGCTGTACGGTGGATGGCCGGTGATGGCGGCGTGGGCGATAGCCTCCTCCGGCAGTCTCCAGGAGAATTGGGCGGCTTCCGGCCTCCTGCTGTCCCTGTTCGGATTTCTGCAATGGAACATCAGCGCCTACATGGCCAAGATCCTTCCTTTTTTGCGCTGGATGGGGCGTTACGGCCATCATGCGGCGAAGGATCCTTCGGAGCAAGCTCCCGCTTTGCACGAAATGATGCCCCGGAAGATGACGATTGCCGCCTTGACGGGGTCTGCCGCGGCCGCAGTGCTTCTGGCCCTCGGAACCGGTTTGGGTCGGGGGGCCTTGACGGTTTCGGGGGCGGCTATGGGGACGGCCGCGTGGGCTCTTTACGGGCTTGCGCTGACGATCATGTACCGAAGGTGACATATTTCACGCGAAGGAAATCCATCAAGCATGATCGAAAAAGAGAATCAAAGGAAAGCGATGTTTCCCGGGACGGAGCGTGATGCGGAAATCGCTTCCCGACTCCCGGTCCCGGAGACCGGTCAGCATGCCCTGGGCAATCTGACGTCCGAAAGTTCACAGGGGAGGCGCCCGGCGGGCATGTGTGAAGGATGCCCTGCGGCGATTTTACACAGCCATGGGGGAGCGCGGAGATGCACTTGGGTGATCAGAAAATCGTACCGGCGGCGAGGAGCGTCAAGGACTTCGAGCGGATGCTGAAGTCTCCGTACGAATACGTAATCCTGCTGGATTGCCACGCGGCGCAACTCCAGTCTCTGGTATCGATGGCGAAGAAGCGGAACAAGAAGGTGCTATTGCATGTGGATTTGATCAAGGGGTTGAGAAACGACGAGCATGCGGCGGAATTTTTGTGTCAACAAATTCGCCCCGCCGGCCTGATTTCCACCCGCACCCAGGTGGTCCAGGTGGCAAAAAAACGGTCGCTGATGGCGGTTCAGCGGATCTTCCTGCTGGATTCCCATGCCATGGAGACCAGCTACCGGCTGCTGGATTCCTTTCGTCCGGATTACATCGAAGTGTTGCCCGGCATCATTCCCCACATCATTCAGGAGGTTCGGCAGCGGATTGACATCCCCATTCTGGCCGGAGGTTTGATCCGGAGCCGGGAGGAAGTGTGCGCCGCCCTCGAGGCGGGGGCGGTGGCGGTGACCACCTCGCGCCGGGAAATATGGGAACGGATGTGAGGTTTTGCATTTCCGGGTTTATCGTTGGGAGAAAAGGGAACAGGAATAATGAGGCAGCGAGCGTTTCCTTCGTCGAAAACGGGATTCGGGAAAAGTTAATATCCGGGTGAGACGGGAGAAGGCCACAATACTTCGTACGGATGTACGTACGGAGGATTGTGGTTTTTTCCATGAAAGGGGTGGATTTCTTGAAACAGCCGTTTTCCGGTCTGAGGCGGTCGGACCATCTGCGGACGATGGCGGAAGAAAAGCTGGATCTGCTCGTCATCGGAGGGGGGATCACCGGGGCGGGAATCGCCCTGGATGCCCGGACGAGGGGGCTTTCCGTCGGGCTTGTCGAAATGCAGGATTTTGCGGCGGGCACGTCGAGCCGCTCGACCAAGCTGGTTCACGGCGGGCTCCGGTATCTGAAACAGCTGGAAATCGGACTGGTCGCCGAGGTGGGAAAAGAGCGGGCGATCGTCTATGAAAACGGTCCCCATGTGACGACACCGGAATGGATGCTGTTGCCGGTCGTCGAAGGGGGGACCTTCAGCAAGGCGGGCATTTCGCTCGGATTGTTCGTGTACGACCGTTTGGCCGGGGTGAAAAAGGAAGAACGGAGGAGGATGCTGAATCCGACGGACACGCTGGAGCGGGAGCCGCTGTTGAGGAAGGAGGGATTGAAGGGAGCCGGACTCTATGTGGAATATCGGACCGACGATGCCCGGTTGACGCTGGAAGTGCTGAAGGAAGCGGTGGAGCGGGGCGCTCTTGCCTCCAATTACGCCAAGGCGGAAAACCTGCTTTATCGGGACGGAAAAGTGATCGGGGCCGAGGTGATCGACACCTTGACCGGCGATTCCTACCGGATTCACGCCAAGAAAGTGGTCAACGCCACGGGTCCCTGGGTGGACTTTCTGCGCGAAAAAGACGGGTCGAAAACGGGGAAGACCATTCAATGGAGCAAGGGGATCCACATCGTGACCGACCAGAAACATTTCCCACTCCGTCACGCCGTCTATTTCGACGCGCCGGACGGCCGGATGGTGTTCGCCATCCCTCGGGACGGAAAGACCTACATCGGAACGACGGACACCGAATATCGCGGGGATCCGGCCCGTCCGCACATGAGCGGGGAGGATCGCGATTACCTCCTGGAGGCGGTCAACGGGATGTTTCCCTCCGTTCGGCTCACGGCGGATCAGATCGAATCGGGCTGGGCCGGAATCCGTCCCCTCATCCGCGAGGAAGGAAAGCCGACGACGGAAATTTCCCGGAAGGATGAGATCTTTCTTTCCGAGACCGGACTGATCACCATTGCGGGGGGAAAATTGACCGGTTACCGCAAAATGGCGCAGCGGGTGGTTGATCGGGTGTGCGCCGGACTGGCCGAGGAGGGGGCGGGTCCCTTCGGGCCATGCGTGACGGAGCGGATTCCCCTCTCCGGCGGCGATGTCGGCGGGTCCGACCGCTTCCCCGCCTTCGTCGAGGAAAAGGTGCGGGAGGGGACGGAGCTGGGATTGGACGAACAGGAGTCGCAGCGGCTTGTCCGGCGCTATGGGACCAACATCGACAAGGTGTTCGGGCGGATCGCCTCGCAAGGGAAAGAAGCGGAAGCTTACGGATTGCCTCCTTCCCTGTACGCCGTTCTGCTCTACGCCGTGGAAGAGGAAATGGCCGCAACCCCCGCCGATTTCTGGGTTCGCCGCACCGGGGATCTGTTTTTCGACATCCACCGGGTGAAGCGGTGGAAAGATCCCGTGCTGGACTGCATGCGGGATGTGTGCGGCTGGGATGAGGAGACCTGCTCCCGCCGCCGGGCGGATCTGGACCTGTGCATCCGAGAGGCGACGGAGTTTGTGTAAAGAAGGGGAACAAACGAATCGCGGGATTCCCCTCCGCAAGGCAAGAGGGGAATCCCGCCATTTTTCTTCTCATCCCTTGTGGGCCGAGCCGGGTTGGGACAGACCCGGAGGGTTTTTTCCGAAGCGGGCCAGGAGAATGGCGAAACCGGCGACGGTTCCGAGGACGATCACCGTTCCGATGTTCCATCCGAAGCCGTGCAGGATCGTGTAACCCAGCGCGCCGCCGAAGAGGACGTAATACAGGGTGGGCAGGAGCGTCTTGCGGATGATGGCTCCTTCCTTATTGATCAGCCCGACGGTGGCGGAAGCGGCCACCACGTTGTGGACGCAGATCATGTTTCCCGCGGCTCCGCCGATGGCCTGCAGAGCGACGATCCAGGAGGGATCCGCCCCGATCCGCGTTCCCACTCCGAACTGGAACAGGGAGAACATCATGTTGGAGACGGTGTTGCTGCCCGCGATGAAGGCTCCCAGGGCGCCGATGGACGGGGCGAAGATGGGCCAGACGGCCCCCACCGTGTCGGCCACGCCCTTGGCCAGTTCAATGGGCATGCTGTCGTAACCGGCGGCTCCCCCGGAAGAACCGATGAACACTTTCACCATCGGAACCGCAAAGAGAAGGGCGACCGAGGCCAGCCCCGTCGTTTTGAAGGTGCTTGTCCAGGCCCTCCGGAAGGAGGCGTTGTCCATCCGATGGATCAAACCGGTGAGGAGAACCACCGCGATGAAGATGGTTCCCGGGAGATAGAGGGGGCTCACGCTGACGGACATGCCGGACCCGAACAAATTCTCAAGGTCTATGGTTACACCGTTGAGCCACCCTTTGACGGGGAGAGAGTCCATCCGGGTGAGGACCAGAAACAATCCCACCAAGAGATAAGGAGTCCACGCTTTCCAGGAGGGCATGTTGACGGAGAGGGATGCCGGGTCGTTCAGGCGAAGGTTGCCCACCCATTCCCGATCCCATTTTTCTGGAGCGTCGAAATCCCATATGCCGTCTTTCGGATGAAACCATCCCTTCCGTGCCGCCCACACCACCACCGCCAGTCCGATCAATCCGCCGAAGAGGGAGGGGAATTCGGGGCCGAGGGTGACGGCCGTAAGAATATAGGGGATCGTCATCGCCAAGGCTCCGAAAAAGGCAAACCTCCACGCTCTGAGCCCCTCCCGGAATGAGCGGTTTTTACCGAAGAAGCGGGTCAGGATGCTGACCATCAGCAGAGGGATGAAAAATCCTGCAGCGAAGTGCAGAACCGCCACCTTCGCGCCGATGGAGGAGAGGACCGATTCCCAATCGGAACCCACCACCTTCGTCACTTCGCTCAGCTTGCCTTCTCCCAATCCCGAACTGACTCCCACCAGAATCGGCGTTCCCAGGGCGCCGAAGGAGACCGGAGTGCTCTGGATGATCAAGGCGCACACCACCGCCGCCATCGCCGGAAAGCCCAATCCGACCAACAGCGGAGCGGCCACGGCGGCGGGGGTGCCAAAACCGGCGGCCCCCTCGATGAAGGAGCCGAACAGCCAGGCAATGATCACCGCCTGGACCCGCCGGTCCGGGGAGATGTTTGACAGCCCTTTTCGGATTGTGATCAGGGCGCCGCTCTCACTCAACGTGTTCAGCATCAGGATGGCTCCGAAGATGATGTAGAGAAGGGTCAGCGCCGTGATCAAACCGTCGACCGTGGCCGCGAGGACCTGATTGAAGGAAACCTCCCACACCCACAGGGCCAGCCCCACCGTGACGACAAAGGCGAGGGGCATGGCCGTTTTCGCCGGCCACTTGAAAGCCACCAGGAACAAAAAAACCGTCAGCACGGGAAGCAAGGCCAACAAGGAAAGCATGTCCAATCCCCCCAACCGGATGGAGATGTTTGCACCTACGGACCGATCCGACCTTTACCGCCTGGACAAAAACAGCTGTTTTTGCGGGATACATCCTCCCGATTCCATATTTATCAATAGTCGGTCGTGTTTTCAATACTCCTTTTATTCCGAATTAAACGCCTCTTTTGTCGGGGCGGGGCATAAAAAGGACCTTTATGGGACAGACTGCCTGCCGTACGGAACTTTTTGCGCCCCGCGGTTTGCAGGGGGAAAATCTGGGGATGATTTTCCTCTTGACACGGGGAATCTTCCCGATATAGAATAATGAATGTCACGGCTAAGAAATTTCGTGGAGAGGTGTCCGAGCTGGCCGAAGGAGCACGACTGGAAATCGTGTAGACGGGTAAAAACCCGTCTCGAGGGTTCGAATCCCTCCCTCTCCGCCAGTTTATTTGAGCAGACTTCTGAAAGTCTCAGGAGTCTTTTTTTCACCGATCGAACCGGTTTCCGGTTCGTCGGGCGATTGGTTCGGTAGCTCAGTCGGTAGAGCAGAGGACTGAAAATCCTCGTGTCGGCGGTTCGATTCCGCCCCGAACCACCACATGCCGGATTAGCTCAGCTGGTAGAGCACTCGCCTTGTAAGCGAGGTGTCGTGGGTTCGAGTCCTACATCCGGCACCATGCACTTAGGGGCGTAGTTTAATGGTAGAACAGAGGTCTCCAAAACCTCCGGTGCGGGTTCGATTCCTGCCGCCCCTGCCAATTTTCTTTTCAGTGGATCAGCGGTTCAAGTCCCCGTTCCAATTCGTTTAAAGCGGACTTGGCCCTTTCCACCCACACGGTTTCAACGGCATCGTCCTTGTCGGCGGGTTCGGTGAACTGGTTGACAAGCCCGCTGAATACGCCGGTGGTGACGCGATCGTCCGGTCCCGTTTTGAACTCGTGTTTGAGCACGAAGGGTTTGCCCAAACGGACCGTGGCGCTGTCATCTTCGATGTTTCCTTCGACGGCGAAAACGGGGACGCGCAGATAGGCGCGGTGCGCCTGGTCGCTTTCCGGGTCGAGGGGTTTGTCGAAATAACCGTGGTCGTATTCGTACCCCCCTCCCAGGGTAAAGCCCTGCTGTTCAAAGACGGCTTTCAACTCGCCGTAGCCGGCGCGAAGGTTTTCGATGCGCGATTCCAAAGGAATCATCGGCCCATCTCCTTTCAGGTTATGTCCTTATTGTTTCAGAGCGGGGCCGACTCCATACGGAACATGGCGGCATAGCCAAGTGGTAAGGCAGAGGACTGCAAATCCTTTATCCCCGGTTCGAATCCGGGTGCCGCCTCCAACAAATAACAATCAAAACAATGAAATTTCCTGTTGACTTTCTGAGAAGCATGTGATACATTAACTAATGTCGCCGTAAGGCAAAGGATTTCAGCTCACAACGTGCGGACGTGGCGGAATTGGCAGACGCGCTAGATTCAGGATCTAGTGGTCTTACGACCGTGGGGGTTCAAGTCCCTTCGTCCGCACCAGATCTTGTGCCCTTAGCTCAGTTGGATAGAGCGTCTGACTACGAATCAGAAGGTCGGGGGTTCAAATCCTCCAGGGCACGCCACCAACAAGCCGCGTAAAATCGCGGCTTTTTCGTTTTTCTATGCCAGATTTCAATTTGTTTCCGACCCAAATTGCAAACGGATTGCAAACGTGCTTCAAACGTCAGGCTTATTTTTTGCATAAATCCTCTGCTTCGGCAGGGGGTTTTTTCGTTGGAGGGAAAAAAGTGAAGGGCGTTCCTTTTTGCCGCCTTCAAGCGATATTACGTTCAAAGGGCTTGTGAGAAGCGGGGGTGATAACGGCGTGTTGGAGGAACGAGACCGGATCTCGGCGGATCAGGAGGAACGGGAGTTGGTGGAGCGGGCCAAACGCGATCCGGAGGAGTTTGGACGCCTCTACGACTTTTATGTAACCCCCGTGTACCGATATGTTTACGGGCGGGTGGGGGATCGCGCCCATGCGGAGGATGTGACTGCGGATGTATTTCGCCGCGCGTTGGAATCCATCGGTCGCTTTCAGTGGGATGAAAAGCCCTTTTCGGCTTGGTTGTTCGGCATTGCCCGCCGGGCGGTGGCCGATCATTACCGCCGGGCCGGGCGGGAGGTGGCCGGCGGTCCGCTTTTCGTGGATCTTCCGGAAAAGGACATCGGAGAACCCTTTCGCGATCTGGATTTGTGGCGGGCAGTGGACGATTTGCCCGAGGAACAGAGGCAGGCAGTCATTCTCCGGTTTTGCGGAGACCTTTCTTTTCGACAAATCGGTCGTATATTGGGAAAAAGCGAGGATGCGGCCAAAATGATGCTGTATCGGGCGCTCAAAACCTTGCGAAAGGCGGTGAGGGGAGATGACGGAACGGGAGAAGGCTGAACGGCTGGCCCGATGCCTGAAGTGCCCGGAGAGTTGTCCGGATGGGGAGATGGCCGGGCTTGTAGAGGTGGCGAACCAACTGTCCGCGCCGGAAAGGCCGGATCCGGATTTTGTCGCTTCCCTGCGCGCCGAACTGCTTCAAAGTGCCCGGCCTTCGGATGTCGACGGATCCAGAGTTCGGATGAAAGGCAGCGATCGGAGGGAGGGAAAGCTGCGTCGGATTCGAAGGTCCCTCGCATGGATGGCTGCCGTCATCGCCTTGTTGCTGGTCGGGATCGGCACATTTTTTCAACCGGTCCCCGATGTGGATGCCCGGGAAGTGGTCGCCAAAATGAAACAAACAGACCGGTCGATGCGGGTGGACCGTTATCGGGCGACGATGGTCCACTGGGGAGTGGGGGAGGACGGTACCCGCTATCGGTCCGTATCCGAGCGTTGGTATGAGGATCCGGGACGTTTCCGGCAGGAGACCACCTATTCCCTTCCCCGTTCGTTTCGGCGGACGGTCGTGATGGCGGGCGGACGTTTTTGGTCCTCCGATTCCCGGGATACCGTGGTGTGGATCGATTCCGTTTCCCAGACCGCCGTTTCGAACCTGGCGGGCCCCTATATGGGGGCGGAACAATTGGAAGATCTTCTTCGGCTGCCTTCCGATCAGTACGATGTGGAACTCACCGGATCGGACCGGGTGGCCGGCAGGCATTGCTACATGCTGGAACTTTCTGTGCGGGATCGACGCATTGCCGAGGAGATCACCCGCATGCGCCTCTGGGTGGATCGGGAGACCTTCTATGCCCTGAGGATGGAAGCCTTTGATTCCCAAAACCGCCTCCGCTTCGGACAGGAGGTGAGGGAGATCGCGTACAATCCCCCCATGGACTCGGCACTCTTCCAGCCGGATCATCCCGATGCCCCTGCCTTTGAAGCGAAAGAGGAGACTGCTCTGAAAAAGGGTTCGCTCCGGATCCGCTTCGCTTCCACCGGCGTTGAATACCGGAGGGGCGAGAGGGTGTCCTTCCGTCTCACTTTGGAGAATGCCGGGGAGAGTCCGATTCGGTTGGATGACCGAGGATCCCGCTTGTCCGTCGGGAATTTGAAGGAGGAGCAGGGAGTGTGGGAACAGGAGTTGGATGCGTTGTCCGGTTTCATCATCCCGCCGGGAAAGTCCGTCCGAGCAACAGCCACGTGGCGGGTGGATGTTCCCCCGGGGAAATATATGGTCTTTTTGAAGGGACTGACCTTTTCCGTGGACGGCAAACAAAAGTCGCAGGATGTGGGTCTCGGATTGTTCTTTGTTCCTTGAACCGATGGAGGAGGGTTGGTGCATGACCCCTTTTTGGCGAAGGATTGGATGGTTGGTGATGGCCCTTCTGTTTGCCTCCGGCTGTGCTTCCCCTTCCCGGGCGAATGCACCGTCCGCCGGGGAGGATTCAACGGCGGTGCAGAAGGTGATCCTGGCACAACCGGCCGGAGAAGAGGAGTTGAAGCTAAAGCCGGTTGATCCGATGACCCAAAGGGGCGGTCTGGTCATTATCGACGCGGAGCGGATCCGGGTGCTGGACAGATTGGGATCGGGCGCCAACTTTGAACCGGTCGGTTTTTCTTCCGACGGCCGGCACACTTATGTGATGACGGAGAAAACCGTCAAGGTCCTCGATCTGGAAACCCGCCGCTTTCTTTCGGAGAGGGACGGTGTGGAACTGCTGATCATCAAGCAAAGGCGCGAATCGTCTACCGAGGGTCCCCGTTTTCCTTTGACTCGGGCCCGGGAATCGGGAGAGGATTTTCGCATCGACTCCGCGCAATAGGAGTCGCCCGGAGAAAAATGCTCCCTCTATCAATCAGGTCCCCGCTTCGATTCTGAAGCGGGGACCTTCTTACGGGAGTCAAGAGGCGCATCGCCCGTTCAGCCCAGTTTGGCGGCGCCCGCCTCCCGCTTGACTCCATTCGATGGTGCCCTTTCCGCCGGATGATTGGATGTTTCAGCTCCTTTCAAGATCCAAAGCTGAATTCCGATGTCGGGATGACGTTCCAACAGGTGCGGGATGAATGTCTGCGCTTGATCCGGGTTGACGCCGGTACTCCTCTTCGGATCGGTTTTTTGGCTCGGCCCTTTGTTCTCCCGGACGGGGAAGACGAAGGTCACCTTTTCCCTGGGCACAAGCCGGAGGAGCTGATCGATCGATTCCGGGGCAGCTTTGCCCTCGGGCTGTCTTTCGCCGGAGAGATAGGGGTAGATTTTCAATCGGTCGACGGCCTGTCCCCAGCGCTTCCATTCCGCGCGGGTAACGGCCGCGGTGTTGAGGACGTGGAGCCCGAGCCGCTTACCCTTCCCGCGCAGCTTTTCCGCCAGTTCCTCGATGAACGGGGTGAGATGCTCCCGCCCCGACGGGGCGATGGGACCGAGCAGCAAGTCCATCCCGTCGAAGTTCCGTTCGGCCGCCCATTTCACCAGCCGGTCCGCCGTCCGGGACCGCTGCTCTTGGGAAGCGAGGAGGTTTTGCAGGAGATCCGGATCGGCGACGGCGACGGTGGGAACCAGCGGCGCCCCCGACCGGCGGGCAGAGCGGATGGTCCGCACATCCTCTCTCTTTCCCGATTCCGTCACGGTGTTCACCGTTCCGTCAGACAGCAATTGATACCCGAAAAGGGTGACTTCCTCGGGGATCACGTCTCCGGACGGGGATTTTCCCGCCTGTGATGCCATCCAAAAGGGATAGCCGACCGCCACCCGAATATCGGGAACCGGATGTTTCAAGGACTCCTCTCCGGATGCGGAAGAATCGGTCGGGGATGGGGGATTACGGCCTTCTTCCGGTTCTCTGCGAGGAGGGAATCCGCCGGCGGAAGAGCGATTCCCGCCCGGGATGCGATTTTGCGTTTTGCGGTCGAAGGAGCGGGTGTCCGGAGGGCGTTGCCGCGGTTTTTGCACATCGGGTGATTTGTCCGTGTGGCGGGGGAGGCTGGGGGTCTCCGGTGAATCCTCCCAGACCGGCGGCGTGTCTTCCGCATCTTCTCCGTTTGTGGAGCCGGCAAATCCGTCCCTCTTTTCATCGGCGAGGCCGACGGCCGCCGCGTCGGACTTCGGGCCGGAAGGAGGAGGGGTGAAGGCGGCGATGGCGTAGACGGCGGTACCGGTTCCAAGGAGAAGGGATGAAATGAAGACGGTGGTCCACAAGGGAAATCGACGCCTCCTGAGACCGAGGGCCTCCGCCTTCGCCTCCGTCGCCGACCGCCGGACCGGATTTGTGCGCCGGCGGCCCAGATCGTAATGATTTCTCACAAATATCCACCTCCTCTGGAAAGGGTTGTGTGTACAACATCTTAGCGGAGCCGAAGAAAGAAGCAAGAGGAAAATGGACTAAATCTTGTAAGAAGATTGGAGGATTTGTCGAAAAAAGAGAAATCCTCCGAAGGGAGGATTTCAGCCTGATTGACAAGGTATCAGGAGTGAGCGGTTTTTCGCCTCGGCTCCATGCGGCAGGGTCGCCGAGGCGAAAAATCGGCTCCCGACTCCCGGGCTTTGAGGTTTTTGCGGTGTCGAAAGGGACGATGCCCCCGGATTCGGAGCGGACCATCGACTTCAGGGACGGGTCTGCTTCAAAAGGGCCCTCCACAGATCTCTAGCCCGATCCCACAGGGAGGTCTCCTTCTCCATCCTGCCGTAACGGACTCGCTCAAACAGACGGGTGATTTCCCGCATCTCGGAGGTGGGGGCGGAGAAAATCCATTCTCCCCCGGAGATGTACTCCCTCGCTGTTTGGTGGGGTTTTCTCGGTCCCCTTTTCCAGGCGAGCAGGCGCAGGAGATGGCGGAAGGACTGAATCAGCATGGAACGGTTTCCCTTCTCGATCCGAGGGTACCGGTGGAGCCACCACCAAAACAGACGGCGGCGGAAGGTCCAAACCGCCCATCCCGTCAGAAGAAGGAGGCCGGACGTCCACCATGCCCAATGGTTTCCGGCATCGGAGGTTTGCGCATCCTTTTCTTCGGAAGGGGTGGAAGCGGAGGGGTCTCTCGCTTCCGGATTGCGCCGACCGCCCGGGGAGGGAAGGGGCGCCGAGGAGGCGTCCTCCCCGGAATCTTCCTGGGTTTCCTCCCGAACAACGGGGGTTGGGTTGGTGAATCCGGGAGTCGGTTCAAAGGGGATCCACCCGACATCATTGAAGTACACTTCCACCCAGGAGTGGGCATCGGCGTTGCGCACCGTCACATGGTACCGGTCGTCCAATTCCGCTTCGCCGGGGGCAAACCCCTTCACCCACCGCGCCGGAACATCGGCGGCACGGAGCAGGACGACCATGGCGGAGGAGAAATGGTTGCAATATCCCTGTTTCGTATCGAACAGGAACTGATCGACGAAGTCTTCGTTTTCCTTCGGCACCGGAACATCCCGGGTTTCATAGCGGAAGCCGCCGCCGGTCTGGAGAAACTGTTCCACCGCCCGGGCCTTGTCATAGGGATTGTCGGCGTCGGCGGTGATCTTCCGCGCCAATTTTTTCACCCGATCCGGCAGATTGTCGGGCAGTTGCTGATACGTCCGGCGGATCTCTTCCGGATACTCTTCATCGCTTTGCCGCAGTTTTTCCTCATCGATCCGCGGGATCTCCGCCGTCACGCTGTAGCGGCCGGGAGGGTCGTAAGGGAAGAAGAAGCCCCGGTGGTCCCACTCCGCGATGAGCGGCTGCCCCGGATCCGCCCGGCGCAGCCCGCCCGGCGCGAAGAGGACGTGGTATCGGGACTGGTTCCAGGTGATCGTCGCCCGGTTGTCCTCGGTCTCCAAATTTCGGAACAATAAAATGGGATCGGGGGCTTGGACGGTTGGATCGGGATATAAATGGATGGGCACCGGCATCCCTTTCGTTTCCTTTTCCCACCCGTGGCCGGTATAAATGTCCAGGGCCTCCCCCCGCCAGTAATAGGGCCGGTCCGCCGTCGCCCGGAAGGCGATTCGGCGATCCTGGATGAAGGGGCCTCCCAGACGGCTGTCATCGGTGGAATAGCCGATGAACCGGTGATTGGTCTTGTTTCCCGCCCGCTCATCCAGGCTGGTGACCCAGGAAAGCGGATCGGGCCAACTGGCGTCCGCCTTGGGCGCCAGCCATCCGATTCCTACCGCCAGGGCGATCAGAGACCAGGTGGCGGCGTACCACCCTCGAACGGAGGATGGGGTTCGGTCATCCCTGTGAAGTCGGTTCAACCGGAACCAGGCCAGGCAAAAGAGACCGTACAACATGCTTCGGATGACGGCCCCCTTTCCGTCAAAGAGGGTGAAGGAATCCAGGATGGAGAGATAGGCGACGGTCAGCAGAAGGGGGAACAGCATTCGCCTTTTCCACACCATCTGACGGACGAGAAAGGCGGCGGCCGCCCACAGGAGGAGGAAAAAGGCGACGGTGCGGCCGGGAGGTCCGGTGAAGTAGGACCAAAAGGGCGGTTCCTCATGCCACCGCATCGCTTCATCCAGGAGGATGGCCCGCCATTCTCCAGGCTGGGGCAGGGGGCTGAAATAGAACCCGATCAAGAGAACGAGGATGGCCGTCATTTTGACGGGGATGCTGATCTTCTTGGAAACCCGGAACGTATCCAGGGATAAAAAGAGCAGAAAGGCGACGGCAAACCAACCGATTTTTCGCGTGTCGGTCACCTGAGGGAGGGGCCAAAGCCATTCCCAACCCAACAGCGCGGCGAAGACCAGGGCTCCCAGCCGCTTTTCCCAATCCCATTCTTCAAGCGGTGGGGATACCATCGGAAATCCCTCCCCGGAGAGCTTCATCGAAGTTGTCGTCGGTGATCCGCGTCGTTTGGACGCCGAGGGATGCAAGGGTTCCCAGCCATCGGCCGTCGGTTTTGGGGCGATCTTCCGGATCTGCGATCCAAAACAGCTCCACCTTTATTTTCCGGTAAGCCAATTGGATGACGGCCTGAACCAGGGGATCGTCCAACAGCGGTGTCACGATCACCAGGGTCGCTCCCGCGGGCAGGTATACGGCTTCCCGCAGCACCGTCTGGCTGAGGGGCTCCTTTCCGTCCGGTTCCACCGTGGCCAGATGCTCGAAAAGGCGAAGCATATGATCCTGGGAGCGGCCCAGGGGAAGCACGGCGTGCTTTTTGCCGCAGGAAACCAGCCCGGCGCTGAAGCGGCGGTCGATGGCGTAGGCGATCAAGGAGGCGATCAAACTGACGGCCCGTTCAAAGAGCTCCCGCTTGTCGCCGTAGGACCATTCGCGCCGGTCCAACACAAACAAAAAATCGTTGGTCGTCCGGTGTTCAAATTCCTTCACCTTCAACCCCTGCCCCCGCGCCGTCGCTTTCCAGTGGATCCGGTTCAGACGGTCGCCGGGGACATAGTCCCTTACCCCCACCACGGAGGTGACATTTTCACTGATCCGGTTCAGGGAAAAACTGTGGCCCGCGTTCCGGTCGTTCGTCGTCAGCCACAGGCGGATCGGCCTCACTCGGGGATAGACCAGCACCTCTTCCCGTCCGCCTGCGGTCATCTGTTTTTTGACAAAGCCGAAGAGATCCCCCGATGTCACCCGGATGCCTTCAAAGACATGCCTTCCCCGGGGCATCCGGGGAATGGAGTATGTGACTTCACCGGCTTTTTGCAATCCGAAGATCAGATTGCCTTGCCCGGGGTGCTTCACGTCGCTCTCTTCCCGGAAATACAGCCAGGAAAGGGGGAAGTGGGATCGAATCCGGTACCGGATCATCACCCGGAGGTCTTCCCCCGCCGTGAGCCGCTTCGAGGAGAGCTCCCTTGTCACATCCACGTTTCGAAGGGCACCCAGGGCGACGGCGCCGGCGTACAGGGTGAGGGAGAGGGTGACGTAAAAGAGGAACCAGGGGACAAATCCACCCTGAAACTTGCCGAAGGCGAAGGTGGCGGCCAGCAGAACCAGGAGGAGGTGGAGTCCCCGCAGGTCCCTCTTCATCGGGGTTTCCTTCCTTCCTCCGGCAAGACCGGGACGGGGATCTTGTACAGGATGTCCCGGAGCACCCGGTCGATTGTGAGTCCGCTCAAGCGGGCCTCCGAGGTCAACATCATCCGGTGGCTCAAGGTGGAGGGGACCAGCTCCTTCACGTCGTCCGGAATCACGTAGGAGCGACCGCGGATAAAGGCCAGCGCCTGGGCGGTGCGGAAGAGGGCGATGGACCCCCGGGGGCTTGCGCCCAGGTAGATGCCGGGAGCCGAGCGGGTGGCTGCCACGATATCCACGATATAGCGGACGATGTCGGGGTCGACATATACCTGACGAACCGCCTTCTGGAGCGAAAGGAGCGTTTCCCGGGACATCACCGTTTCGATCGTTTCGATGGGGTGCCGGTCTTTGATGCGTTCCAGCATCTCCGCTTCCTGGGACGGGTCCGGATAACCCAGGTGCAACTGGAGCAGGAAGCGGTCCAGCTGGGCCTCCGGCAGGGGAAAGGTACCTTCGTACTCGATCGGGTTTTGCGTCGCCATCACGAAGAAGGGGGGCTCGATGGGAATCGTCGTCCCGTCCACGGTGATGTTTCCCTCTTCCAGGGCTTCGAGCAGAGCGGCTTGGGTTTTGGGGGAAGTGCGGTTGATTTCGTCCGCCAGCACCACATGGGACATGATCGGCCCCGGCCGAAATTCGAATTCCATCGTCTTCTGGTTGTAAACGGAGACGCCGGTCACGTCGGAGGGAAGAAGATCCGGCGTGAACTGAATTCTCCGGAAATTGAGGTCCAGAGATTTGGCGATCGCCTTTACGAGCATGGTTTTGCCCACGCCGGGCACGTCCTCCAGGAGCACGTGACCCCCGCAGAGCAGGGCCACCAGGCTCAGCTGGATCGTTTTTCTTTTTCCGACAATGACCCGTTCCACGTTTTCGATCACTTGCATGATTTGACGCTGTTCCCGGTCCCACTCGGTCACGAGATCGGTTTGGCTCATAGAATCCGGTCCTTTCTCAAACTGTTTCGACTTGTTTTTTAACACAAATGGAAGAAATGAGGACACACCTTTTTATTCATTCGCGATGGAGGGGATCTTCTCCTTTTATCCGGCCGGCACCGTTCGGGAACAATCGACAAGGTGTTTTCACTCACCCGGGGTTGAGCTGCGATCCAGTTTGTGAGCGGAGGACCGGCCGGCCCGGACACCGGTGTGTATGGGTGAAAGGAGACCCCAGCTTTGGGCCGACCGAGGGAAGTCCATGTTCAGCCGCCTTGTTTGGGCGCCGGTGGGATTGTTCCTTACCTTCGTTGACCAGAGCGCGACCGATTGTTCCATCCCGTTGTTGCCGGGGTGGTGGCCCGTTCACCGAAGCGGCAAAAAAAGGAAGCCCCCCGCCGGGGGCTTTTCGCTTGAGGTCATCGCGATTTCGCCCTTTCGGCGATGAGACAGACCGCCGGTGCCGCACGGAACGGTTTGGTTTCCCGCCGGATCCGAACAAAACCGGCCTGTTTCATTTCATCGGTCAGCTGTTCGCAAGTTGCGTCCAGATCGGGGGCATCCTTTCCCAGCGGTTGAAAGGCGACGGCCATCAAGCCCCCGGGTTCCAGCCAACCGTGCAGTTTTTGGAACACGCGGATCCGGTCGGTCCAAAAGGGCGCGGAGTTGACGGAGAAGATCCGGGTGAAGGAATGGTCGAAGCCGGGCCAATCTTCGATGTTTCCGGTGAAAAGGCGCACCTTCTTCTCCCGTATGGCCCGGCGGTTGCGCCGTTCCGCCTGTTTTCGCATCGCTTCGGAAGGATCGATGCCCACCACGATTCCTTCCCGGACCTTCTGGCTTGCGAGGAGGATCCCCACTCCGGGACCGTAGCCGATTTCCAGAATCCGATCGTCCGGCCGGATCTTGAGCAGGGACAAGGTCCACTCGTTGCGGCCGCCGGTGGTGGCCGCCATCAGCTGACCGGCGGCGTGGCCCAAAAAGCTGTCTTCCGGTCTCTGAAACTGCCGAAAAAATCGGTCGATCAACCCCAAAAAAGCTCCCTCCTCGATTCCTGGCTTCCTACATCCTCGGGCCGGATCGGGCGGTCCGGCATTCCTTTTCGTACTCCTTCACGTTTTCGACTATCCGCTCCAGTTCTCCGGCGAGCGTTTGTCTCTCCCGATCGGAAAACCCGGAAAGCAGCCGGTCCTCCAACCGGCGGACGGCCGGATGGATCCTGTACCGGAGAAACTTCTTTCCCTGATCGGTTAGATAGATCAGCTTGGCCCGGGCATCCCGCGAATCGATTTCCCGCCGGATCAGCCCTTTCTCCTCCAGGGGTTTGAGCATGGCGGTTAGCGAGGGCGAAGTGATTTCCAGATGTTCCGCCAATTCCTTCTGGGTCCGGCCCGTATTCCGGGAGAGACAGCGGAGGATGAAAAACTGGGCGACCGTCAGCCCCAGGGGTTCTAGTTCGGTTTGCAGGGCCTTGACGGAGGAGCGGGCAATCCGGTGGATCAAAGCGCCGATGCTGTCTTGCTGGGGCAAAAGAACCCTCCTCTAATTAGTTAGTCTAACTAATTAAATGGTAAAGGCGGAAACGGAGCTTGTCAACGGTTGAAAGGAAGGGGGACGATATAGATTTTCCCTGAGGCAGGGCTCCGGGCGGCCATCGGAACAAGATGGGCGTCGGTCGCATCGACCGATCGGGTAACTTATCAACGGCCGAATCGCATGAATCCCCCATCGGATTCAGGATGGCGGCGGGACGTAACCCCGTAAATAGACGCACACCGTCGGGTCAAAAACCGGGGAGCAGCGGAAAAAGGAGGCCGCCTTGCTGCCTTCCGTTCGGGCATCGGGGGAAGCCAATCCGGGCCACATAAACCCGGAAGAAGCATTCATATAGTGGAACAATCCCGGGGTTTTCCGCGGTGTTTCGGTAAGCCTTCGTCCCGGAGGAGGACTTGTGGACCATTTTCTTTTTTTCTCTTTGTGGGCATTTTACGGCTTGTTGATCGGATGGGTGTTGCTGCTGCTGTTTCAATCGGGCTCGCAGATCGGGGATATGGCCGGCATGACGGCGGCCATGTCCGTGGGGATGACAGCGGGGTTGGTCACGGGGCTGTTGTTGCCGATGGTGTTTCATCTCCCTTTTTTCGTGTCCACAGCGGCCGGCATGGGGATCGGGGGAGGTGTCGGCTGGATCGCCGGCTGGCGGGGAGGACCGGCAGGCATCCTGCAGGGGTGGCTCGCCGGACTGATGGGAGGGATGATGGGGGCGATGCTGGGTGTGATGGTTCCGCCTGCATATCACTCCTCCCTTTTTCGACTGATGAACGTGTTGTTTGCCGGCGTTCTGCTTCTCGTCTTTCAGTTGATCCGGGGGTGCGCGGAAAAAGATCGGCGGGGAAGTCCCATTGTCTTTTTCCTGGTCGTCGGTCTTTTTTTGGCGATCAGCCATTTCTTTCCCGTGGGGGTTGATCGTCCCGAGGGTCTGCACGGTCAGAATTCCGTGTTCAAATTCTCGTTGGTTGACCGGTTGATACCATACAGGGGTATAGTAATAGAGGCAAAGTTTTCTTGGATAAAAGATTGACCAGGGAGGGATGCCTCCCTGGTCCTTTCTTTGATGGATAATGGACTTCACCCTGCGGGATCGCGGCCGCGCCACGCCGGTCTGGTCTGATGGAGCATGGCGCGATGGAGACGGCCCGCGTCCGTCGACAGGTTTATGCGGGTTGGTTTTCAGGGGATGCTTGTTCGCTGGCATTTCCTTCTGTTCTTCTAAACGCGGATTCATTTCCGGCGCTGCATGCCGTCCAGTCTTCAAACCACGTCGTATCCCTGTTCCTCCACGGCTTCCTTCATTTGATCCACGCTCACCGTTTCCTCCTCATAGGTGACGGTGGCCGTCTTCGCTCCCAGATCCACCACGGCGCTTTTCACGCCGGGCAGTTTTTTCAGCGCTCCTTCCACCGTGCTTTTGCAATGGCCGCAGGACATACCTTCCACTTTGAGGGTTACCGTTGCCATTTCGATCATCCTCCCGTTGTTTTTTTCTTGGACGGAAAATTCGGCGCAATCGCTCTCGCCAAGTTCGGTTGTCGAGTGGCCGGAGGGGGTTGTGCCGCTCCGTTTCGTTGCAATGGCAAAGGCACTCGCGGCACAACCCCCTCAGCCATGTGCAGACGAATCGGAAGAGCCAGTTGTGATCCTTGTTCCGTCTAAGTTTTTTTCAGATTTTGGCGCGCTTCAGTCGCAGAGAATTGCTGACCACCGACACGGAACTGAAGGCCATGGCGGCGGCGGCCAGCCAAGGCGCCAAATAACCGGCCGCGGCGACGGGGATGCCGACGGCGTTGTAGAAGAAGGCCCAGAAGAGGTTTTGCTTGATGTTGCGCATGGTCAGGCGGCTCAGGCGGATCGCCGCGGGGATGGCCCGCAGGTCTCCGCGCATCAGGGTGACATCGGCGGTTTCGATGGCCACGTCCGTGCCGGTGCCGATGGCCATTCCGATGTCGGCGACGGCCAGGGCGGGGGCATCGTTGATTCCGTCCCCCACCATCGCCACCCTTCGTCCTTCCGCCTGGAGGCGCTTCACTTCCTCCGCCTTGTCTCCGGGCATCACCTCCGCCCGGATGTGCTCGATGCCCGCTTGGCGGGCGATCGCCCGGGCCGTCCGTTCGTTGTCTCCGGTCAGCATCCAGACCTGAAGGCCCATCTGCTTCAGCTCGCGGATCGCTTCCGCCGAGGTGGGTTTGACGGTGTCGGCGACGGCGATCCACCCCGCCGGCTTGCCGTCCGCGGCGACCAGCATCACCGTCTTGCCCTGCTCCTCGAAGGTTTCCATCACCGCCTCGGCGGGGGCGGTGTCCACGCCGTTTTCCTCCATCCACTTCCGGGTTCCGATGAGCACCTTCCGTCCGTCCACGGACGCCTCGATCCCCTTGCCGGGAACCGCCTGAAAACCTTCGGCGGCCGACGGTTCGATGCCCCGCGCCCGGGCGCCCCGGACGATCGCCTGGGCCAGGGGATGCTCCGACGGTTTTTCCGCCGATGCGGCCAGGCGCAAAAGCTCCTCTTCCGTCCGATCCCCGAAGGGGCGGACGTCGGTCACTTCCGGTTCACCCTTGGTGATCGTTCCGGTTTTGTCCAGGACGACGGTGTCGATCCGGTGCGCATTTTCCACGTACTGACCGCCCTTGAACAGGATCCCGCCCTCAGCCCCCTTGCCGGTTCCCACCATGATCGAAGTGGGGGTGGCAAGCCCCAGGGCACAGGGGCAGGCGATGACCAGGACGGCGGTCAGGTTGAGGATCGCCCGTTCGATGTTGCCCGGGTCCAGGGCAAGATACCACAGGAGGAAGGTTCCGATCGCGATCAGCACCACCACCGGAACAAACACTCCGGAGATGCGGTCGGCCAACCGCTGGATCGGCGCCTTGGCTCCCTGCGCTTCCTCCACGACGCGGATGATCTGGGCCAGGGCCGTCTCCTTGCCCACCTTGGTCGCCCGGAAGGTGAGGGTGCCGTGTTTGTTGATCGTCGCTCCGATCACCTCGTCCCCGGGCTGTTTGTCCACGGGGATGCTTTCCCCCGTCAGCATCGATTCATCGACGGCGGAGCGGCCTTCCACCACCACTCCGTCGACGGGGATCTTTTCCCCGGGGCGGACGCGGATCAGGTCGCCCTTCTCCACCTCCTCCACCGGGATCTCCCTTTCGCGCCCGTTCCGGATCACCACGGCCGTCTTGGCGCGCAGCCCCATCAGCTTTTGAATCGCCTCGGACGTCCTCCCCTTGGCGACGGCTTCCAGGAGCTTGCCCAGCAGGATCAGGGTGATGATGATCGCCGAGGTTTCGAAGTAAAAGGCGTCTCCGCCGGTCAGGAGGAGGTACAGGCTGTAAAAGTAGGCGGCGGAGGTGCCCAGGGCCACCAGGACGTCCATATTGGCCGATCCGTTTTTCAGGTTCTTGTAGGCGCCGCGGTAGAAGGGCCACCCCGCGTAAAACTGGACCGGCGTCGCCAGCAGCCACTGGACGTAGCCGTTCATCAGGAGATCGGGGACCAGGACGGAGAGGGGGCCCCCCATGTGAAGCATGCTCCAGAGAAGGGGCGCCGACAGGAAGGCGGCGATGAGAAAGCGCCGCTTCTGGACGCGGATTTCCGCCTCCCGAAGGTTTGCCCGGTCTTTCCGGGGGGAGGCGTCATAGCCGAGATCCTTCACCTTTTTCACGATTTCCGCCACGTCCAAGGCCGCCGGGTAGTATTCCACCGTACCCCGCTCCGTCGCCAGGTTGACGTCGGCGCGGATCACCCCCTCCAGCCGGGCCAGGCCCTTTTCGATGCGGCGGGCGCAGGCGGCGCAGGTCATGCCGCGGATGTCCAGTTCCGCCTTTTCCGTCACCACGTCGTATCCCAGGTCGCGGATCTTGTCGGCCACCTCGACCGGCGACAACCGATCGTCGTCGTAGACCACCGACGCCCTCTCCCGCGCCAGATTGACCTGGGCATCCACCATGCCCGCCATCCGTCGGAGCCCCTTTTCAATCCGGCTCGCGCAGGCGGCGCAGGTCATCCCCTTGATCTCCATCGTCAATCGCTTGTCGGCCACCTCATGTCCCCCCTATTTGACGAAGGAACGCAAGACCTCCATCATCTCGTTGATCGCCTGTTCGCCGTCCCCTGAGCGGATCGCATTGCTGACACAGCGCTTGGTGTGACCCTCCAGGATCGCCAGGCCGATGTTGTGGGTCGCCGACTTGATCGCGGCCAGCTGAACGAGAATGTCCATGCAGTACCGGTCTTCTTCGATCATCTTTTGAACGCCCCGCACCTGACCTTCGATCTTCTTGAGGCGCCGCAGCAAATCGCTTTTGTTTACCTGCATCGTTCATCTCTCCAGGAACGGTTCTTGATTATAAAACTTCCAAACGAGAGGATTCATTATCCCCAAATACCATACCCCTGTACCGTATCATCAACATAACATAAAAAGGGTGGGAAAGCAACAGGTGGGTGAGCCCCGTTCTGTCTGACGGCTTGGTGATCCTCGGCCTTTTGGGACCTTATGAGGCATCTTCCCGTGCAGTCCCCCGCCATTGGGACAACAGAAATGCACCGCATGGGATCCATATCTTCAAGGGCGCAAAGGCGAGTACGTCCGGCGGAGGGTTACCGTCTGCCGATACCCATCCCTCATCAAAAGCAATTTATCCGTATGTGCGGGTTTGCAAGTGGGTGAGGGGCGCGTAATCGCCTTGGGATGGGGATTTCGGGAATTTCGTCAGCCGCTTTCCGGGGGCGGATGAGGAGCGAGCCTGCCGACGGCAATATGCCCGCGGTGATGGATACCAATTCCCGCGCATTAGGGTAGAAACATGGCGTGGCTGTCCACCCCGAGCGTCAAGAGGGAGAGGACGAAGTGCCGCGGGGCGAAAGCAAGTATTGTGCCATCTGATGAGGAGAAAGACACATTCTCCAGCCACCAGGCCGGGATACTGAGGGTGGCTCCCGTGACAAATTGGGCATGCATGGAAGGTGGAACGGTGAGACACCGATTGGCCGAAGACGATTTGCACACTTTGGCCGAAACCACTCCTGCAATATAGTCCTTGACCCGCTTTTAAAACCGGCCAATCCCCTCTCCACACAACATCAACTTGTAAAATTGCTGATGTTGGGCGGCATGCTCGAACAGGTGAATCAAATAGGGCGGGGGGATGCTCCGCCGAGAATGCGCAGGGCGGCATATGCTCCTCTTCAGCCACCAGGGTGTCAAATATCTGTCGAATCCCTTGCTCAAGCAGGTCGTATTTATCCTGATAATGTTTATAAAACGTGGTGCGAGGACATGGCCCGCTCACAGATGCCTTTGACGGTAATCTCCTCAAAGGATCGTTCGGAAAGCTCCGCCATAAACGCTTCCCACAGCAGCTTGCGGGTGCGACGAACCCGTAAATCTTCTTGGTCAAAGGATTTTTTCATCGACACTCTCCCACTTTCAGTCGCTTATCCTACAGGGCCGCCGCTTTTGCTTCTTGACCGGTGACGTTTGCTCTAGCATACTCAAAATAAGAACAGAAGCAAAGTTCAAAATAGTAACATAAAAAGAAGAGGAGCGGTGTAGACGATTGCGTCGGGAATGACGACGGGATGAAAGGAGCAAGATCGATGCATTCCCATCACCACCACAGCGAATCGGGCGAGGATTCGGCCAAAGAGACGCAAGGGCTGGTCCTCAACAACGGGTGGCTCTACGACTTGAGGGTCTGGTTTCGACACCTTCATTTTCCGTGGCAAGGTGCGGGAGATTCGGCAAAGAACCATCGACCTGGCCCACGTTCAACCCGGAGATAAGGTGCTGGATGTGGGCTGCGGTACTGGAACGCTGGCGATTGAAGTCCAACAGCGCGTCGGCGAGACGGGCCGTGCCTACGGCATCGATCCGGGTACACAGCAGATCGCCCGTGCCCGCTCTAAAGCGGCTCGGCACAACTTGCCCGCCGTTTTTCAGATCGGGGTGATCGAGCACCTCGATTTCCCCGATCAGACGTTCGATGTTGTGCTCACTGCCTTTATGATGCATCATTTGCCTGATAACCTGAAGCGACTGGGGCTTTCTGAAGTCGCCCGTGTGCTCAAACCGGGGGGACGCCTGGTAATTGCCGATTTCAAACGCCCGGAGCGCGAAAATTCTCCTGGGCGCGCCATGGAGATCGGCTTTCAAGATCTGCCTGCCCTCGTAAAGGAGTCCGGTTTCTCACAGGTTGAAACGGAGGAGATGCGTCTCCCACGAACAGAAATCGGTTTTATCCGAGCACTCAAAAGCTGATGGGAATATGCGGTCAAATCGAGGCGATGCCTGCCCCCGTACTGGCTCGGATCCAAGATCCGGCTGATAGCGTGTCCTTCTTCCGATCCAACCTGGGAAATGATTCGCTTTATTTTTTCAAGGAGGAATTTTGTATCTTCGTGTCGTATCAAGGATTTCGTAAGGAACAAGAATTTCCAATGTTCGGGGAGGGGGATGGATGCGTCGACAGCTCCGGTTGTTGGTCGTCCTTTGTTTGTCGGTATTTATTGTATTTTCAGGGATGGTGTCACCTGCGCTCGCCCGGGTGAATCCGGCGGATGCCCCGGAAAAGGGGGACAGCGGCGGAGAGGACTACTATTATGTACAGCTGGAATCTCCCCCCGTGGCCTCCTATGAGGGGGGAATCAAGGGCTTGGAAGCGACCCAGCCCGAGGAAGGGGAAAAGCTGAACGTTCAGTCAGCGGCCACCCGTTCCTATGCGGAACATCTGGCGGAGGAGCGTCAGGATTACAAGGAGTGGATGAAGAAAAACGCTCCGAAGGCCAAGGTGGTGACGGAGTACCAGCTGACGCTGAACGGCCTGGCCGTCAAGGCGGACAAGGCGACGGCCAAGAAGCTGGCCGAGGGGCCCGGCGTTAAAAAAGTGGTGAAGAGCATCTCCTACCGGCCGGCGATGAACACCAGCCACGGCATCATCAACGACGCCCCCGCGTGGAAGGCGGGTTACAACGGTTCCGGGGTCAAGGTGGCGGTGATCGACACCGGAATCGATCCCAAGCATCCCTTCCTGACGGATCCGTCGCTGCCGGTTCCGGAAGGTTACCCGGAGGGGGACGAGCGGTTCACCAGCAATAAGGTGATCGTCGCACGGGTGTATTCTCCGGATGTGAAGGGAACGCCCGATGATCCCACCCCCGAGGATCTGAACGGTCACGGAACCCACGTGGCGGGGACCATCGCCGGCGTATCGGGATATGCCGATCCCCAGGGCCGTGCGAAGAGCCCCTTGAGCGGCGTGGCTCCCAAAGCGTATCTCGGGAACTACAACGTCTTCCCCTGCGAGGACTGCTCCGCGGAAAGCATCTACATCGCCCAGGCCGTGGAGGATGCCGTCCGGGACGGGATGGATGTGGCCAACATGAGCCTGGGCGGCACGGCGGAACCCGGCTTCGACCTGTTGGCGGAAGTGGTGAATGCGGCCAGTGACGCCGGAATGACGATGGTGATCGCCGCCGGCAACGAAGGTCCCGGACCTCAGACGGTGGCTTCTCCCGGTACGGCGGATGAGGCCATCACGGTGGCGGCCGTTTCCAACGGGCATTTCTTCGGTTTCCCGATCACCGTCAACCTGGACGGCGAGGAAAAGGTTCTGCCTGCGGGAACTTCCGATCCGGGCGGTCAGGTCACATCGCGGGTGGAGGCTCCTTTGGCCGTGGTGCCGGACGATGACGGAAAGGCCTGCAGCGGCATCGCCGGCGATCTTACCGGGAAGATTGCCGTGATCCATCGGGGAGACTGCACCTTTACCGAAAAGGCTCTGGCCGCTCAGCAAAGGGGAGCCGTCGGGATGATCCTCATCAACAACAGCCCCGGAGATCCGACGGCGATGCTGGTGGAAGAGATCGTCACCATCCCCGTGGTGATGGTGTCGATGGAGGACGGACAGGCGATCCTGGAGGCGCAGAACGCCTCGGCGGTGTTTGAACCCCGGGATATGGAGGAGTTTGAGACGGACAACGACCGGCTCATCGCCGATTTCTCCTCCCGGGGGCCGACGGTGAACATGACCCTGAAGCCCGACGTGGCGGCGGTGGGTGTCAACGTATACTCCAGCGTGCCGGGCGGAGATCTCGCCTCCTTCAACGGGACGTCCATGGCGACTCCCCACGTGACCGGCGCGGCGGCGCTGCTGAAGCAGGCGCATCCCGACTGGACGCCGCGGGAGATCAAGGCCGCGCTGATGGGTACCGCCAAGGATCCCGCCAGCGATCCGCTGCCCCTGGAAGTGGGTGCCGGGATTATCGACGTGGGAGCCGCTCTGAAGCCGGTGGCCATGGCGGAACCCGCCAGCCTCAGCTTCAAGGAGGTCCCTCTGAATTCCGCGAAGGGTAAAGGCAAGGGGAAAGGAAAGGACGCGGAGGTCGCCCTCCAGGTGACTCTGAAAAACACGACCGGTTCCAACCAGGTTTACCGGATTGCGGCCGACGACAGCAAGAACGTGCAGGTGAGCAAGAAGACCTTGCCGGTCCAACGCGGAAAAACCGCTCAATTCACCGTCACCCCGCTGACGAAGGGGAAAAATGCGGGTCAGGACGTCCAGGGTTATATCGTGATCCAGGCCAAAGATGGAAAATCGATCCGGATTCCGTATTATTTCCGCGTGCAGTAAGCCCTTGACCGGTCCGTATGCCACATTAAAAAAGGCGACAGCCGTTCCTGCGGCGTCGCCTTTTTTCTTGGAAACTTTATTTGCTTTCCTGGAGCAGAGGGGTTGTCTTTGTCGGTGTCGGTGCCTCCCCTTTGAAGGTCTGGTCGATGATCCCGCCGCCCAGGCAGACCTCCCCGTCGTAAAAAACCACCGACTGTCCCGGCGTGACCGCCCACTGGGGCTTGGCAAAGCGGACCAGCCAGCGGCGATCCGCCGACGGGAAGACGGTCACCTCCTGGTCCTTCTGACGGTAGCGGAATTTGGCCGTGCAGGTAAAGGGGGATTCCGGCGGCCGCTTTCCGATCCAATGGACGTCGGTGGCGATCAACCCGTCGGAATAGAGGGCGGGGTGATCGCGCCCCTGTTCCACGTACAGGATGTTCCTTTCCAGATCTTTTCCCACCACGAACCAGGGTTCCCCGGTGCCGGACCCGCCGATGCCCAGGCCGCGCCGCTGCCCCAGGGTGTAGTACATCAGCCCGTCATGGCGCCCCTTGTACTCGCCGGAGAGGGTCCGCATCTCTCCGGGCTGGGCGGGAAGGTATTGGCTCAGGAACTCCTTGAAATTGCGTTCCCCGATGAAGCAGATGCCCGTGCTGTCCTTTTTCTTGGCCGTCGGAAGACCCGCCTTTTCGGCGATTTCCCGCACTTCCCGCTTGCGCAGGTGCCCGATGGGAAAGATCGCCTTGGACAGTTGCTCCTGATTCAGGGCGTAGAGGAAATAGCTCTGATCCTTGTCGGGATCGGCGCCGCGAAGCAGTCGGTATTCCCCGCCCTCCTCCGCCAGGCGGGCGTAGTGTCCGGTGGCGATGCGGTCGGCCCCCAACTGGAGAGCCTTGTTCAGGAATTCGCCGAATTTGATCTCCCGGTTGCAGAGGATGTCCGGATTGGGCGTCCGCCCTCGCCGGTATTCCTCAAGGAAGTGGGAAAAGACGCGTTCGGAGTACTCCTTTTCGAAGTTGACCGAGTAGTAGGGAATGCCGAGGTGGGATGCGACCCTCCGGACGTCCTCGAAATCCTCGGCGGCGGTGCAGTGGCCGGTCTCATCGGAGTCATCCCAGTTTTTCATGAAAAGGCCGATCACTTCATATCCCTGTTCCTTGAGGAGCAGGGCGGCAACGGAGGAGTCCACGCCGCCGGACATCCCGACGACCACCCGTTCCTTTTTGCGGCTCATAATGGCGAATCCTCCCGTTTAAAGCCCACGAAGGCCGATTTCTTGTAATTTCCGCTCAATCCATAGTATAATCACACATATCCCGAATCACTTGAAATTTAATGTAAAATCAGCGGGCGTCGCGCCCTGAGACGGGGAAATTCCTTCGTTCTTCTTGATCGGTTTACCAAATCAGTATATCACAGGAACCCGGAAATGAGAAAGGAACTGGACTGATGGATTCGGCAAAAACCCGGAGTTACAATCCGTCGCAGATCCTGGTGTTCGGTTCGGCCCTCACCATCCTGATCGGCGCCCTCCTGTTGATGACGCCCTACGCCACGGAAAGCGGCGAGCCCCTTCCTCCGGTCGACGCCCTGTTCACCGCCACTTCCGCCGTCTGCGTCACGGGGCTGGTGGTGAGGGATACCGCCACCACCTTCAGCACCTTCGGCGAACTGGTGATCCTGGTCTTGATCCAGATCGGCGGGTTGGGATTGATGACCTTCACCACCCTGATCGCCGTCCTGCTGGGCAAAAGGATCAGCGTGAAGGAACGGCTCATCCTGCGGGAGGCGATGGACCAGCTGAACCTGGAGGGGATCGTCCGGCTGGTCTTGTATGTGCTCATCATCACGGCGGTGATCGAAGGAATCGGAAGCTTCCTCCTCGCTCTGCGGTGGGTTCCGGAATGGGGGTGGGGAAAGGGAATCTATTACAGCGTTTTTCATGCGGTATCCGCCTTCAACAACGCGGGATTCGACCTGTTCGGGGATGAGCGGAAGTTCGGCAGCCTGACCCTGTATGCGGCGGACCCGGTGGTCAATCTCGTCGTCCTTTCCCTGGTGCTTCTCGGAAGCCTCGGGTTTGTCGTGCTCCTCGAATTGATGCAATACCGCCGCTCCCGGCGGCTCAGCCTTCATTCCAAACTGGTGCTGACGGTGACGGGACTGTTGGTTCTGATCGGAACGGCGCTGTTTCTGCTGATCGAATGGGAGAACCCGGACACCTTGGGCCCTTTTCCTGCTCCCGTCAAGGTGCTGGCCGGGCTGTTTCTGGCGGCGGCCTCGAGAACGTCGGGATTTCTCACGCTGGATGCGTCTTCCCTGCATCCCCCGACGCAATTTTTGATGATTCTGCTCATGTTTGTCGGAGGGGCGCCCAATTCGACGGCGGGGGGGATCAAGGTCACCACCTTCGCCGTCATTCTGCTGGCGGTGTGGGGCATGATCCGGGGACGGGACGATGTGGTGGTTTTCCGCCGGAGGATTCCCCACCGGCAGGTGTACAAGGCGCTGACGGTCACCGTGATGTCGCTGACGCTGGTGGTGGTCGTGACGGTTTTGCTTTTGGTTTCGGGATACCATCATGCCCATTTTCTGGGGCTTTTGTACGAGGCTTCTTCCGCCTTTGCCATCAACGGATCTTCCCTCGGCCTGACAAGCCGTCTGACGACCTTGGAAAAAACTTTGTTGATTTTGACCATGTTCGCGGGGCGGTTGGGTCCGGTCACCCTGGTTTATGCGATCAGCCGTCGCACGACGAAACCGCCCTTCCGCTATCCGGAGGAACAGCCGCTGATCGGCTGACGGGGAGGGAAAGCGGTGAATTTGTTTGTTTACGGGAGTTTGCGCGCCGGTCGAAAGTATCATCACTTTCTCGAAGGTGCGCCGCTCGTGGCGGAGCAGGCGTGGACCCGGGGCCTGCTCTATGATACGGGATGGGGTTACCCGGCCATGATTCCGGGAAGGGGGATCGTCCATGGAGAAATTTATCGCGTTGACCGGGAGCGGCTGAAGCGCATCGATCATTTGGAAGATTTTCACGGGCCGGGAGATCCGAGGAACACGTACGAGCGCGTTGTCCGGACCGTATGGACTCCCGTCGGCACCGTCTCCTGTTTCCTATATCTATACGTCGACAGCAACCGGCTGCGGGTGCGGGGAAGGAGAATACGGAGCGGGGTCTGGAGTGAGTGAATTATTTAGAAATCCGCTAAATTTTTTTCCTGACCCTATATCTCCGCTTTTGTTATAATGGAATTGAATAAGTGCTCATTCATATAGGAGGGAAATTCCATCCAGATTGATTGGGGGATGGGGGCGTGAAAAGGAAGGTTCCTTTGTTTGACAGTCT
Source organism: Planifilum fimeticola (assembly GCF_003001905.1). Lineage (NCBI taxonomy): Bacteria > Bacillati > Bacillota > Bacilli > Caryophanales > Thermoactinomycetaceae > Planifilum > Planifilum fimeticola. The sequence goes on along the minus strand of NZ_PVNE01000011.1, from coordinate 45,938 downwards.
CGGGCGTCCCATCTGGTTTGACCGGGAAGAGTTTCGGGATCACGTGATTCCGGAAAACCTGAAAGCCGAATGGGACAACCCTCAGGAGCTTTACGATTTTGTGGTTCAAATTTTTCGGGATGGATTCATCGAAGAGGCGGAAAGGGGGGCGGACCGTCTGCTGGAACTGTATCAGCGCGACGAGGGGACTCTCGTGTTGAAGGCGGCGGTTCTCCTTCGCAAGGGGGATGACGTGGGAGCGGAAAAGCTGTTGCTGGAATGCATCGGCAAATACCCTGACCGGGGAGTCGCTCACACGTTCCTCGCCCGGGTGTACTCCCGCCGCGGCGACCGGGAGGGAGCCCTTTCCGCGCTGATGCAGGGACTGCGGCTGGAGCCCAATCAAGAGATGGCCCTGCGCTGGCTGGTGGAGCTTCATCAGGAAAAAAAGGAGGATCCTGTGGCCGCCCTGAAACCCTTTGCGGAAATAGCGGGGGCCTTTTGGCCGCAATTGGAGCTGGGACGGCTCCATTTGGAGGCGGACCGAATTTCGGAGGCCATCCGGTGGTTTGAAGCGGCGGTGGAAGTTACCCGCGGCTTGCGCCGGGAACAGGAACCGCCGAGTTATGACGAAGAAGTGGCGGTGATGACGTCCACCGCCAAACTGCTCCAGCGGGGACTGCGCGACGAAGTGATCGAGTTCTGCCGGAAATTTTGGCTGCCCACCTTCGCCACCCCCTTCGCCGGACTGGATTATGTGCAAGCGCTGGAAGAGGCGGGCCGGGTGCAGGAGGGAATCGGCGTGTTGAAGGAGATGCTTCCTTATCTCCTGCCGGAATACCGTTCCTTCGTCGATAAACGGCTGCATCATCTCGAAAGCAAATCCCTGGTCCGGGGACGCTGACTGCCTGGATTCCTCCGTTTGCCAATCGCGGCCTTTTCCCTTATCATCGTCTTAGAAAACGTGTATTCGGAGGAAAAGACATGGCAGATTCAACCTACGAATGGCGTTTCGATCCCCGGCTCAACATCCGCCGCCTGATCCTCCGCGTCGATCCCGATCGATTGACTCCCGGGGAAAGGGCGGAATTGGCCGTTCGCTATCAGGAGATGGCGGCCCAGATTCCGGCGCAGGTCAAGGCCTTTGAAAAGCGGTACATGGCCTGTTACGAGGAGCTGAAACAGGCGGAGGACGATGAGTCCTTCTACGCCTTGATCGACGAGATGAACGACTTGTCCAGCCGGATCAGCGATTTGAACATTCTCTACCTGGAAATCGAGGGACGGTACTTGGCTGGAAAAGTTCACGGTTGACCCTTGGTCCGTCTGTCTGGAAAGCGATTACAAACCGGGGCGGTGCATGGGAATGTTTGTGCATTGGAACAGGAGGGTGCTGATAACTCTCTTGTTTTCTTTTTTGGCGGCGTGTTCCTCTCCCGAGGACAAGGGGGCGCAGCCGGACCCGAGGGAGGAAAGGGGGGAAGGCGGGGCGCCTTCCGCAGAAATCGTGGTCGACGGATTGTCGGCCCCCTGGGAGGTCGAATTTGCGGGCGAGGACATCTACATCGCCGAGAGGGAAGGAAAGATCGTCAAGGTCCGCGGCGGAAAAAAGGAACGCCAGCCCCTCTCGCTCTCGCGCCCGGTGGTCCAGGAGGGGGAGAGCGGATTTCTGGGATTGGCGCTGGCCCCGGATTTCGAAAAGACCCGGCGGGCCTATGCCTATCACACCTATCGCGAAGGAGACCGCTTGCTCAACCGCGTCATCCTGCTTGAGGAGACCGACCGGGGATGGGTGGAAGTCCGCCCCCTCCTCGAAGGAATTCCCGGGGGCGTCATTCACGACGGCGGCCGCCTTCGGGTGGGGCCGGATGAGCGCCTCTACATCACCACGGGGGATGCGGGGGACGAGGAGAATGCCCAAAATCGGCGCAGCCTTGCGGGGAAAATCCTGCGGCTCAAGCTGGACGGGACTGTTCCCGCCGACAACCCGATTCCCGGTTCGCCGGTCTATTCCTGGGGGCATCGCAATCCCCAGGGGCTGGATTGGTCCGATGAGGGCGAACTGTACGCCTCCGAGCACGGTCCGTCGGGGATGCCCTCGGGGCACGATGAGATCAACCGGATCGAGCCGGGGAAAAATTACGGGTGGCCGGAGATCATCGGGAACGAGACGCGGAAGGGGATGGAGAGCCCCCTGTTCCACTCCGGATCCGATACCTGGGCTCCCTCCGGATTGGCCGTCTCGGGGGAAAAGGTTTATGTGGCATGCCTGCGGGGGGAACAGGTCCGGGTCTTCGATTTGAAGCGGCGGACATCGGAGGCCTTTTTGGAAGACCTGGGTCGGATTCGTGACGTGGCGATCCGGGACGGGTATCTGTATCTTCTGACCAACAACACCGACGGCCGCGGCGATCCGAGGCAGGGGGACGACAAACTGCTCCGGGTGAAGTTGGGAGAGCGTTGAATCCGCCTGCATACCTGAGGATGGCGGGGTGCATCGGTTTCAAGAACATTTCCGGCCTTCCCGTCGGTTACCCTGACATTCTAACACTCATTTGATTATTAGAGTAAAATCGAAGGATGCTCTCTTTATTCAAAGAGAGGCTTCATTGAGGAGCGCGATCATGTCTTCTTCGAAGCGGGACGAGGTGTGCGAAGTTTTTTGTCATGACCCGGAAAAAGTGCGGCGGATCAAAGAGCATCTTCCGGATACGGAGACTTTGGTTTCCGTGTTCAAGGCCCTGGCGGATCCGACGCGCCTGAAAATCGCCTTTGCCTTGATGGAGGAAGGGGAACTGTGCGTCTGCGATTTGGCCCATGTGCTGGAGTCCACCGTTGCCACCGCTTCCCATCACCTTCGCCTGATGAAAAACCTGGGTCTGGCCAAAAGCAGGAAGGAAGGGAAGCTGGTGTTTTATTCCCTGAAGGATGAACACGTCCGTCAAATTCTCGCCATTGCGATGGAGCACCATGCGGAAGACAGGGGGAGGTGACCGGGTTGTCGCAACAGGAGAGGTACATTTACAAGTTGAGCGGACTCACCTGAGCGGATTGCGCTGCTCAGTTTGAGCAGAAGGTGAAAAAAGTTCCCGGGGTGGTGGATGCGCGGGTCAATTTCGGCGCCTCCAAAATCACCATCGTCGGGAAAAGGCTCTCTCCCGCCGAGATCAACCGGCTGGGCGCCTTTGACGACATCCGGGTGGTTCGGGAAGACGAGGAGCGGAATGCCCATTTCTGGCTCGGAAACCGGCAGGTTCGGCTGACCGCCCTTTCTTTGGGATTTTTGCTGCTGGCCCTCCTGTCGCAAGGGCTTGACGCCCCGTCTCCCCTGACGATCGGGCTGTTCCTCCTGGCGACGGTGGTCGGCGGATGGGAGACGGCCCGAAAGGGGTTTCCCGGTCTTCTCAAGCTCCAGTTTGACATGAACGGCCTGATGACCGTCGCCGTCACCGGCGCCGTCGCCATCGGCTACTGGGAGGAAGCGGCGGTTGTCGCCTTTCTGTTCGGCGTCAGCGAATCCCTGCAGGCCTATACCGTTGCCCAAGCGCGCCGTTCGCTGAAATCCCTGACGGAATGGGCCCCCAGGGAAGCTGCGGTCCTTCGCGACGGAAAGGAACGGGTTCTGCCCGTCGAGGAGGTGGCGATCGGGGACATCATGCGGGTGAAACCCGGGGAAAAGCTGGCCATGGACGGGGTGGTGGTGGCGGGTCGATCCACCGTCAACCAGGCCGCGGTCACGGGGGAGTCCGTCCCTGTGACCGTGGAGCCGGACAGCGAAGTCTTTGCCGGTTCGATCAACGGGGAAGGAGCATTGGAGGTCCGGGTCACCAAACGGGCGGAGGACACCACCCTGGCCCGGATCATCGCGCTGGTGGAGGAGGCCCAGGAGCAGCGGGCCCCGACCCAGGCCTTCGTGGATCGGTTTGCCAAGTATTATACGCCGGCGATCATCCTGTTGGCCCTCGGCATGGCGCTGATCCCGCCGCTGGTTTTTCGCGCTCCCTGGTTTTCCTCCATCTATGACGCCTTGGCCCTACTGATCGTCGCCTGTCCCTGCGCCCTGGTGGTCTCCACGCCGGTGGCCGTTGTCTCCGCCATCGGAAATGCGGCCCACCGCGGGGTGCTGATCAAGGGAGGGCTGCACCTGGAAAACCTGGGGTCCCTGAAGGCCATCGCTTTCGACAAAACCGGGACCTTGACCCGGGGAGAGCCCGTTGTCACGGAGATCATCCCCTGCGGAGAGGTGTCCGAACGGGAGGTGTTGGCGATCGCCGCGGCGATGGAGGCCCGCTCCGAACACCCGCTGGCCCGGGCGATCGTGGGGCATGCCCGGGAGAAAAACGCCTTGTTCAAGGAAGCCCGGGATTTCGAAGCCAATCCGGGCCTCGGGGCCCGGGCCGTCGTGGAGGGGAAAGCCTATTGGATCGGCAGCCCGCGCCTGTTCGAAGAGATGGGGACGCCGATGGAAGGAGTCCGACGGGCTTTGGAAGATCTGCAGGAGAGGGGGAGGACTGTCGTCCTGCTGGGCGACTCAAGGGAAGTGATCGCCCTCTTCGCCCTGGCGGATGCCGTTCGGGATTCCGCCAAACGGGCGCTTTCCCAACTGAAGCGAATCGGCGTGGATAAAACGGTGATGTTGACCGGGGACCATGCGGTCACCGCCCGGGCGGTGGCCGAGGCTGTCGGCGTCGACGAATACCGGGCCGAACTCCTGCCGGAGGGCAAAGTGGAAGCGGTCAAAGAATTGAGGAACACATACCGCCGCATCGGGATGGTGGGTGACGGCATCAACGACGCTCCCGCCATGGCCGTGGCCACCACGGGGATCGCCATGGGCGGGGCTGGAACCGATGCCGCCCTGGAGACGGCCGACATCGTGCTGATGGCCGACGATCTCTCCAAATTGCCCTTCACGGTGCGCCTGAGCCGCGCCGCCCTTCGGATCATCAAACAGAACATCGCCTTTTCCCTCATCACCAAATTTGCGGCCGTTTACCTGGTGTTTCCGGGATGGCTGACCCTGTGGCTGGCGATCTTCGCCGACATGGGGGCGACGTTGTTGGTCACGCTGAACAGCCTGCGCTTGATCCGCATTCGCCCCTGATCGAGAGGTAACGTTCTCACATACACGTGATCGGCCGGTGGTCCGGATTGAACCGGGCCCGGCGCCGGTCTCTTTCCATTGCCGGTTTCCGAACCGTAGGACCGGGTTGGATATCCCCTTCGTGCCGGAGGACCTGGATGTGACGGGCGTGGATCCGTCTCCGGCGATGTTGGAGCAGGCGAGGCTTGAAGCGAAAAACCTCCCTTCGATTCGCCTGCTTCGAATGAATGAAGACCTGGCACTTCCGGCAGGGATCTTTGTTGCGGTGTTTCTCCACCTCTTTCTCAGTGTGGTCGAACTCCCCCGCCAGGCCCTCGCCGAAGCGGGCCGGTGCCTCATCCTCGACAAATTTTCACCCGTCCATCGGCGGCCTTCGGGGGTTCGCCGGCTTTTGAACCGTGTGGCGACCCGGCTGGGAACCGATATTGAACAGGCCTGGGAACCGTGGGCGGAGGATCTTCCCGTGGTAAGGAGCGAAAGGGGCGGCTCTGCTCGGGGAGAGTTGCCGGATCATCTTGCCGAAAATGGAGTTAAGGAGAAAAGGCGAAAGCGGCCATGGCGGCCGCTTTCGCCTATTTACCCTCAGTCCCCTTTGATGACCCGGTCGATGATGCCGTATTCTTTGGCTTCCGCCGCGGAGAGGAAGAAGTCCCGGTCGGTGTCCCGCAGGACTTTTTCCAAGGGTTGCCCGGTCCTTTCGGAGATGATCCGGGTGATGCGCTCCCGGTCCTTGAGGATGCGGTCGGCCTGGATCTTGATGTCCGAAGCCTGCCCCTTGGCACCGCCCCAGGGCTGATGGAGCATCACTTCCGCGTTGGGAAGGGCGTACCGTTTCCCGGGGGCTCCGGCGAGCAGCAGAAAGGCGCCCATCGAAGCGGCCAGGCCGAGGCAGATGGTGGAGACGTCCGGCTTGATGTATTGCATGGTGTCGTAGATGGCCATGCCGGCGGTGATGGATCCTCCCGGGGAGTTGATGTAGAGGTGGATGTCCTTTTGACTGTCCTCGGCGGCCAGGAAAAGGAGCTGGGCGACGACGGTGTTGGCCACGGCGTCGTCGATGGCTGAGCCGATGAAGACGATCCGGTCCTTCAACAACCGCGAATAGATGTCGTAGGAGCGTTCGACGCGCCCGGACTGTTCGACGACGATCGGGGTGTGGTTCATGGAAACCATCCTTTCTTCCTTCAATTGACGAAAGCCTTTCACGCCGCCATGCAACGGTTTTGGGGATTCCTGCCCGCCGGGATGCCGAAACCCGAGGAGATGATGGTGATCTTGGCATCCTGCCCTTGCCGGGCGGGAATCATCCATTCCGTCACCGCCGCCTCCTCCCGTACGGAGCGGGGTCCGGAAAAAGAAACCACTTTCGGTGCGGGCTCGCCGTTCCGGGAGGAGTTCCCGCGGGGGGCGGGAAGGCTCCAGATGACGACCGGGCGGTTTTCCGGCGCCCGCCTTTGGGAGCGGTTTTTCCTTGTGCTCATTCCGGGCTTCCTCCTTTGGGGATCTCAGGGTAGATGACCGCCGTTACCATGAAGGCGTTTTCATCGCCGGCTTCGGCGGATCCGTATCGGTTGATCAATTCCTCCAGCATGGCGGCGTAGTCCCGAAGAAACGCGTGGCGCCGCTCTTCGGAATCCAGGTGCACTTTCATCTGCAGGGTGGCGCTGGGGATTTGCTGTTTTTTTTCTTCCGATCGTTCCATCAGGAGAAGCGCGTCCCGCCGGATCCGATCCGACAGGGTAATCAGGTGGGCGAGGGCCCCTTGTTCCTTGATCCGTTCGGAAGTTTCGGGATTCAGCCCGACGGCCTCCGACAGGAGAAAGGATCTGGCGATCGCCTGGTACAGGACTTCCACCAGGTTGCGCACCTGCCGCGTCCCCACGCGGCGGACGAGGCCGACCTTTTCCAGCGACTTCAGGTGATAGTTGATGCGCTGGGGCGTATCGCCGATCTTTCGCGCCACTTCTGCGGCGGAGGCGGGTTCCCTTACGATGGCCAATATTTCGGCGCGGAGAGGATTCAAGAGGGCGGCGGCCTGTTCCGGGGATCGTACAACATGGGTTTCCGGAAGTTCGTGATTCACCCGGGTCCACCTCCATGACAATCAGGATCATCGTAAAAACATTTTATTACGTTATACACTTTTTGTCAAATGGCTTCTCTGTCGATTGCCGGGGCGAACCATCTGGTATAATCGTCGGAGAAAGCATCCGGTGAGCGGATGGGAAAGAGCGGGAGGGGAAGGGTCGAGTGGTGAACGACAAGTGGACGGAGGATACCGTCGAGTCCTTGGAGGAGGAGCTGAGGCGCATAGAGGAATGGGAAGAGGACCAGCGGGATCTCTGGTTTTGGGAGAAGCTGGGCAGGCTTCCCTTTGCGCTGTTGGACCGGATGATGCCGAAGGTCGTTCATGACTGGATCGGCAAAGTGTTGGACGAGTTGGGGAACTACATACAGACCGGCGGACAGTACCTGATCGATGAGACGCCGGTGATGCAGCGATTGGCGGAAACGGCGGGGCGTCCGGGGGCGTTTCTGACCCCGGAAAAGGCCGCCGATCTTCCCCTGGCCTGCTTGAACCGGGCGTCGGAGGAGATCAAGGCTTCCCATGTGCGCTTCGCCCGGTACCAGGGGGCGGCCACCGGCCTTGGTGGGCTGTTTACCCTGGCGGCGGACATTCCGCTGCTGCTCGGCACCAGTCTCAAGGTGATCCAGGAGATGGCCCTGGTCTACGGTTATGATCCGCGCATCCCGTCGGAACGCGCCTTCGTCGTCCATTGCCTGCAGTTCGCTTCGTCGGACATCGTCGGAAAGCGGGCGATCCTGAATCGCCTCTCCTCCTGGGAGTCGGAGGAGGGGACGCAGGAGTCGGTCTCCCGGTTGGAGGGCTGGCGGGAAGTGATCATCAACTACGGGGATCAATGGGGCTGGAAGAAGCTGTTCCAACTGGTTCCCGTGGCAGGGGCGATTTTCGGCGCCTGGATCAATCAGTCCACGGTGGAGGAAGTGGCGGAGGCGGCCCAGATGCTGTACCGGAAGCGAAGGGTGCTGGCCAAACTGGAGAAAATGGAAGAGACTCGGACGGACGCACAATGAAAGGGGGCCGATTCGCTCGGCTCCCGAGTTTTTGGCCGGTTCTTCCACCGGCGGGCATCCAGTGGAGTGCCGCAGGATGCCCCCGGCAAGGGGCGATCGCGGCACTCTTTTGTTTCCGGCGCGGCCGCGGCTGATCGGTCCGGATCAGGGGCGGTCGGCTTCCCTCGGTTGAATCAGAAGATGGGATCCGCCGCCCGGTTGACCAGGGCCAGGTCGCAGTCCTTGCCGGTGTCGTAGGAGATGTTGCCGATCGCCCGGCGGAGCGTTTCGGGAAAATCTTCTTCGGGAGACGACCAATATTCGCGGGTCTGCCGCACGATGTCGGTGGCTTCCTCCAGGGCCCGTTCCCACAGGGTCCAGAAACTCTCCCGGTGCGTTTCCTCCGGGACGGCGGGATGGCGCCATTCGCTCTCCGATTCGTTCAGGTAGTCCCGGTGCGGAAAATAGGGGGTGTGGCGGAACGGGTCGATTTTCCCGAGGGTGAGCGCCCGCTTGATTCCCGAGGGATCGTAAAAGATCCGCAGGGCCTTGAGCATGTCCCGGTAGGCTTCGTTCAGCTCTTCCCGACGGATATGTTCGGTTTCCTCCGGGTAGTGTTTCCGCGCAAGGCGGTCAAGGGTGTCCGTCCACGGCTCCGGCAGGGTCGGTCCCACATCGATCCGGGGAGCCAGGGGAGTCCGCCAGGTTTCGATCCCGGCGAGCCGCCGGGCGACCAAGGTGTCGATGGTCACTTCCATCCGCTGATGGTTGTATCCCTCATATCCCGCCCGGTAGTGGATGTAGGGGTGGGTGGTTCGATCGAGGACGTGGTGGGTGATGAAACCGGTGACCGCGTCGCGGATCGACGCTTCCCCCTTCGCCGCCTCGATCAGATCCCGCAGAAACGGTCCGCATCGGCGCAGGTGCATGGCGCTGCCGAGGCGATTGACCCGATCATCCTTCACCCAGGGCCAGAATCGGTGGAAAAAGAGAAAATCAGGCCCCTGACAGCCGAGGTGAAAGATTTTCTCGTCACCGGGCGGGGGAAATCCCCCTTGTTCAAGGACGGTGTCGCCGAAGATCATGTGGGTCCATGCGTAGGGCAAGGGATGTTCCCTCCGTTTCAAACTTGCTTTCTTCCTCTTTCATTTCGCCCCGGCGGGTTCCATCCCCTTCCATGGGAAAACCGTTTCTTCACCAAATTGTCGTAGGTGGGAGCGCGCGGGACGATTTTTCTTTTTGATTTCTTTTCCGTATGATAGAAGATGAATTCAGCGAGGATGGATAGGAAAGAAGAAGGAGGGTTTCTGTTGTCCATCGAAACAGCGATCGAAGCGGCGAAGGAAGCGGGGCGGTTGATCCGGGAGCGGGTGGAGACGGCCAAACGGGTGGAGACCAAGTATTCGGACCACGATCTGGTCACCGAAGTGGATCGTCAGGCGGAGGAGATCGTCCGTCAGGTCCTGCTCAAGGCCCACCCGGACCATGCCATCCTCGGGGAAGAGGGGGTGGCGCCGGGGCCGGAAGCCTCCCGGGAGGCCCTGGAAGCGCATCGGGATTACGAAAACCTGTGGATTGTCGACCCGATTGACGGCACGACCAATTTCGTCCACGGCTTTCCCTATTTTTGCGTTTCCATCGCTTTGGCCCGGCGAGGAACGGTGGAGCTCGGCCTGATCTATGATCCGATGCGCGACGAGTGTTTCACCGCCGTGCGGGGGGAAGGGGCCCGGCTAAACGGGGAGCCGATCCGCGTCTCAGAGGAGGATACTCTGGGAATGAGCCTGGTGGCCACCGGCTTTCCCGCCGATTACAAGGGGGCTCGAAAGGCCAACACGGCGGGGCTGATTCGGCTGTCCTCCCGGTGCCGCAACATCCGCACGGCCGGTTCGGCGGCCCTGCACATGGCGTATGTGGCGGCGGGAAGGCTCACCGCGTTCTGGGAGCTGGAGCTGAACGCCTGGGACCTGGCGGCGGGTTCCCTGCTGGTGGAGGAAGCTGGCGGCCGCGTCACCGATACCCGGGGAACTCCTTACCACATCGGCGTTCGCCACGTATTGGCCACCAACGGCCGGATCCATGAGGCGATGCTGGAGGAGTTGAAGGCGGCGGAGGCTACGGGGTTTGAAAAGAGGGAGTGACGGGGGAGAGCAGAAGAGATCGGCCCTTCGAGGATATGAAGAGATTCGCTCTCGCAGGTGGCGTTTGGCTACGCTCTGCCCTTTTCCGACGGCAGTTGTGCTGCCGTAAGCCGGGGGAATCCGTGATGGGGAAGATGTGCAGCGAGGTGGCCAGCGCAGCCTCCGTTTCCTGGAAATGGAACAGGGGCGGCGGCAATATGGGAGCGCGGGGAGATTGCGTGAGGGAAACAGGGAGACGCAAGCGGTTGACGAAGTGTCAGGCGGCAGCCGTGCGGGTGACGGTGAACGAAAGGGAGCGGATGCTCGACATGGAGGTTGGGTGGCAGTTAAAGGGAAGGTGAAGGGGCCGAGACGACAGCACCGGCACGGGAGGTGGTCGAGGTGCAACCGGCCGAAAGGCGGCTTCACGCTTTGGTGGTTGGGGGCACGGGCATGCTGCGGGGGCTGAGCTTGGCGCTGGCGGAAGAAGGCCGCATGGTGTCCGTCGTTGCCCGGACGCCGTCGCGCCTACAGTCGTTGACCGACGCGGCCAAAGATTTCTCTGGGGGTATCAACCCTCTGCCGCTGGACTATCGGGACGGCGCCCGGCTTCAAAACGCTCTGCGACGCGCCGTCGAGCGGTTCGGCCCCTTTGGGTTGGCCGTCTGCTGGATTCACTCAACGGCTCCCGAAGCGCTGCGGCAAGTCGTCGAGGTCATTGCCGACACTTCGGAGTCGTGCCGCCTTTTTCACGTCCGAGGCAGCGCGGCGGCCAATCCGGTCACCGGGTCCCGGCGACCGCCCGAGTGGCTGGCGTTGTATTCGAACATACAGTATCGTCAAGTGATCTTGGGCTTCGTCATCGAGGACGGAGGTTCTCGCTGGCTAACCCACGCCGAGATCAGCGGCGGCGTGCTGGATGCGGTGCGGAAAGACAGGCCGTTCTCCATCGTGGGCACCGTGGAACCGTGGTCGTTTCGGCCGTAGGCTGGAAGCCAAATGCCAAGTGTGATAAGGCTGAAGAGCTCAGCATACCAAAGCGTGCCTTTTTCCTTCGGGTACGGTGCAACCTGCGACGTACCCGCGAAGGTTGCCGAGGCGCTTGAGGTTGGTGTGAACCATGCGGTATCGGTGCGGCCACATGCCGTGAGGATGCGCATGTCCGGAGCCCCTACGGCAAAGGGGTGGCGGAAGCGCTGGAATACCTGCCGGATCTCCCGGGCGAGCCCGGTGTGTCCCGTGACACCGGGCCTTCGTCTATGAATCGATGTAGATTACAGTCCCTCCAGGTATTCTTTTAAATACCAAGGCCCACTCATGTGGATTTTTTCTAGGGGCAATCTCTTCTCCAGGCGTTCCAAAAAACCTTTTAGTATAGGGCTGTTGATTTGGGCTGTTTTCTTGCTTCGATTTGTTTTCTCTATCAGGGGAGCGTAAATATCCGTGTCCAGATTAAGGGATAACCATAGTGGATCATTTACTGACTGATCAGATGAAGATTTCAACCTCCTCGTTTCATCCAACTCAATAAATAGATAGAGTGCTCCTCCTGGTTGAAACAAAATCTCCTGTGGTTTTTGATCTTTCTCGACTTCGTAGCAATGAAGAGTCAAAAGAAAGTTTATCTCGGTCACGTCATCAACGTTTTTTAGATACCGGACGAGTTTTTCTTGGTAATTTTCATCACTACCACTGATTACAAAAGCATCTTCTCCGTCACTTAGAGTTCCAACTTCAACTTCATATATGGTTGCAAAGGGTTGGAGGATGTCCAAAATCGTCAGAGCTACTTTTATAATCCAACGCCGTCGGTTTTCAGGTTGATTAAGCAAATTTATGTTATATCCTATGAACCGATAAATCCACGAGGATTCAGTATAACGCCATACCTTTGATTGGCTCATGAGTTTCACCTCTCGGGGATTGTACGAATAATTTTGTTGTCCGGTGTGCGGATCAATTCTAAAATTAATCGATGTTCTTTATAAACCGCAACTCTGTTCAAACTTCTTGAACGAAATTCGTGAAATTGTTCTCGTATAGCTTTTTCCAATTCGTGCAAGGACATATTTTCATAGGAATTTGCTCCGTCATGAATAAGTTGAATTTCAGCAGCTCCGACTTTCCGGATATTCTCCCAGCTCGATTGTTTTATTTGTCGATTGGCCTCTTTTATTTGGTTTTGAATTGTTTTTTTATCGTTAGATATTTCTACAGTGGTTTTAACTTCAGTTAATTCATTGTCAACCAGGTAGTCGGGGTTTTTTTTGTTTTTTAATGTTTGTTCTGATAACATTTCAACATATTTTTCTTCCTGGAAAACCTTTCTTTCAATGAATTCCAATTCACCATTGTATCCGCCACTTCCCAATGAAGATCGTTGTTCTTTCAATACATCTTCTTTCAACTTGGACAGTCGCTCCGGATCCGCCTTAAACCGTCCGGATTCGAGCAAACGGTCGATCCGTTCCTCAACGGGCAAAAGCCGCTGTTTGACCCAATCGATCCTTCCGGATTCGGTTCGAGGCGGATAGGAGTCATCAGGCTTTTGATCCGGTGACTTTTTGTCTTGGGGATCCTTTTGTTGGGAACCGTCCGAAGAACGCGCGGTTTTCCCGGTTCCTTTCTGTGAACTCCCGGGAGAATCTCCCGTTGAGTGCCGCAGGGAATCATCCGATGCAAAATCCATCCGCCGTCCGCCGGGGGTTTCGATGGCGTCCCGCCTCCATAGCTTTTTCGCGATGCGCTGGGCGGTGTCCTTCAGGCCGTCGGCAAGCCGGTTCAGCACCTTGACGGCGGGGATGCGCTCGATCACCTGTTCCGCGAGGAGCGCTGTCACTGCCACGGCGGCCTCCTGAGGAGGCCGTTTGCGAAGCTCCCGCCACCAGGAGCGGATGAAGCCGATCGGATTCCGCAGGAAGGAGGTGACGGGTCGGGGATTGGACAACACTTCCTGCAGGGTGAGGGCGGCGCTCAGCCCGGTGAAACCTGCGGCGATCCATCCGCCGCCGGTGGCCACGGTGAGCAGCGCTCCGGCCAGCAGGACGGTGAGCAGTACCGCCGCCTTTTCGTACCAGGCGAGCCCATCCCACCACTCTGCCAGATCATCGATCAGGCCGGCGAAGTAAGCGTTATCGGAGGAGAGGGCGTGGGCGTTCAAGAGGGCACCGATCGCCACAAGCAACAGGCAGCCGAGGGCGGCGAGAACGGCCCGGCGGCGGGCCAGGGTATCCAGCGGTTCCTTCGATGATATGGCTTCGTCCCCGTGAAGGAGCGAAAAGGCCATCTGCCGCCGCTCCCGCAGAAACAACAGAGCGTGTCCCCACTCTTGCCGCCCTTTGAGGAAAGCGCGGCACAGGGTGAGGAATTCGGTGACGGGTTCGATTAGCTCCTCCTTCGGCAGCCGGGGCAGGCGGTCACTTACTCGGTTAATCTCCCGGAAGTCCCAGAGGACAGCAACGATCAGCGGCTCCGGCCATATAAAAAGGGTGTAGATTTTTTATCAAAAAAACGTTTTCCGTTGGACAGAAATCTCAAGTATACTGACAATGTCTTCTGTCTAAGAACAGGCAGTTGTGCCGCCATCTTTTCCATGTGAAAAAGTCTTTTGACAGATTTCCCGTCGGCGTTTAACATCAACCTCAAAGGGATTGCGGATTGCAGGCGCATCGGCGGATCCGTTTTCTCGGAGCCGGCGCGGGTTTCTTTTTCTGAGTGGACCGATGCTTCCCGGTTCCGTGTTTCAGGTAACACTACATAGGCGAGAGAGCGAAAGCGAGGAGTGACGATGATGAGCATCGATTGGGAACGGGAGATGGAAAAGCGACGAGAGGAGCTGCTTGAGCGGACGAAGGAGTTTCTCGCCATCGAGAGCGTGCTGGACGAATCCACGGCCGGCTCCGGGGCCCCTTTCGGCAAAGGGGTGGCGGAGGCGCTGGAATATGTGCTGGATTTGGCCCGGCGGGACGGCTTTGTGACGAAAAATCTGGACGGGTACGCGGGTCACGTGGAATACGGCGAAGGAGAGGAATTGATCGGCATCCTCGGCCACGTGGATGTGGTCCCTCCCGGCGACGGATGGACGACGCCCCCCTTTTCCCCGGACATCCGCGACGGCAAATTGTACGCCCGGGGTGCCATTGACGACAAGGGGCCGACCATGGCCGCCTATTTCGCCCTCCGGCTGATCAAGGAGCTGGGGCTTCCCCTGTCCAAGCGGGTGCGCCTCATTCTGGGCACCGACGAGGAAAACCTGTGGCGGGACATGGCCTACTATTTTGAGCGGGAGGAAATGCCGACCATGGGCTTTGCTCCGGACGCCGATTTTCCCATCATTTACGCGGAGAAGGGGCTCCTCGACATCACCCTCGTCGGCGACGCCTCCGACTCGGAGGAGGAAGCCGATGAGGAGGTCTGGACGCTGGCCCGCTGGGAAGCGGGTCACCGGTTCAACATGGTTCCGGATCGATCCCGGGCGGTTCTGGAGGGGAGCGGCGATGTCTTCTCCCTGAAGGAGAAGTATCAGGATTTTCTGCTGAAAAACCGCATCCGGGGGTACGCTCAGGAGGCGGACGATCATCTGCTGCTGGTGCTGGAAGGGCGTTCCCATCACGGTTCCGAGCCGGACAAGGGGTTGAACGCCGGGCTGGAGATGGCCCGCTTCTTGAACACGATCACGCTGGACCCGGAAGGAAGCCGTTTCATCCGGATGATCCACGATGTTCTTGTGGACGACTTTTTCGGAAAAAGGCTGGGCATCGCCCAGGAAGATGACACGGTCGGTCCCCTGACCGTCAATGCCGGCGTTTTCCGGTATCGGAGAGGGGGAGAGCGGAAGCTGGGGCTGAATGTCCGCTATCCGATCCGTGGGAATGGCGAGGACATCGTGAAGGCGGTCGCCGAACGGGTACGTCCCTACGGCCTCAAGATCGGGGAAACGGACCACAAACCGCCGCACCATATCGATCCGAATCATCCGCTGGTCCGCACCCTGTCCCGGGTGTATGAGGAGCGGACGGGAGAAAAGGCGTCGCTCTTGGCCATCGGGGGAGGCACCTATGCCCGGGCCCTCAAAAACGGCGTCGCCTTCGGTCCTCTCTTTCCGGGCAAGGAGGAGACGGCCCACCAGACGGACGAAAACATCGAGGTGGAGGATCTCCTCAAAGCGGCGGCCATCTACGCCCAGGCGATTTACGAGTTGGCCCGGTGAAGCGGGGAAGAAGGGGGCTCGTGGGCAAAAGCCGCGGCGCCCCCCCTTCGCCACCCCGACAAGGGTGTTTTCACCGGCTTTTGAAGGAGGGAGGCGTTTTTCATGGCGCTGAAGATTCGCGTTTACTCGGACTACGTGTGACCCTTCTGTTTCATCGCGGAGGTTCCGCTGAAGGAAGCTGTCCGGGGAAAAGATGTGAACGTGGAGTGGATGCCCTTCGAACTGCGACCTGAGCCACAGCCGACGCTGCGGCCGGAGGGGGAATACCTGCAAAACGCCTGGAAAAAATCGGTCTACCCCCTTGCTGAACGCTTCGGCGTAAAAATGGTCCTTCCCCGGGTGTCACCCCAACCGCACACCCGTCTCGCCTTTGAGGGATTTCAATACGCCAAGGCGCACGGGAGGGGAGAGGCTTACAATCACCGGATGTTCACCGCCTTTTTCCAGGAGGAAAAGGATATCGGCGACATCAATGTCCTGACGGAGCTGGCAGAGGAGTTGGGTTTGGACGGGGAGGATTTCCGCAAAGCCTTGGAAACGGGGAGATATCGTGAAGAACATCGGAAAGCCCTCCGCCACGCCTACGAAGAATTGAAGATCCGGGCCGTGCCCACCTTCGTCATCGGCGACCGGGTGCTGACGGGCCTGTATGATGCGGACGTCCTGGAACGGGTGATCGAGGAGGAGCTGAGCAGGAGAAGCGGGGAAACTCTCGGAGGCTTCGCCTGTGATATGGACGGATGTGACTGAAACCCCTCAAACGAGGGGTTTTTTCTTTTCGTTTTTCTTTCACGGTGGAAAGACATGATGATGACGGGTTCCTCCACCCTGGAAGAGTTATGAGGGAGCCATTGTCGGGGCGGCCGGGGGGATGGACCGGGGGGCTTTGCATTCGCGCCCCTCCACCGACGTCATTTTTTGACCTGATATTCGGGACTGTTTGGTTGGTTTTGAAGTGAAGTGCGAATAGTGTTAATCTCGAATCAAATAGGGCGAATGACAGGAGGAAATTCGACCATGCAAAAACCGGCCTGCAACACTGTTTATGTCGACACCTTTACCAACGGTGTTCTCGACCCGGAACAGCCGATGCTGGGTCCGGTGCGCGACGGAGGAGTTATCGTGGCCAACACGACCCCGGGATGTTGGGGACCGATGATCACCCCCAGCCTTCGCGGTGGACACGAAGTGACACAACCCGTATACGTGGAAAACGCCGAACCGGGGGATGCCATTGCCATCCGTATCCGGTCCATTCGGGTGACGTCTGTCGCCACCGCTTCCGGTAACGACCAGACGGTCGAAGGGCGCTTTTTGGGGGATCCCTACGTGGCCGCCCGATGCCCGGAATGCGGGACCGATCGTCCGGAGACGCGAATCGAAGGGATTGGAATGACGGCGATCCGCTGCGTCAACTGCGGAGCCGATGTAACCCCGTTCACCTTCACCAACGGCTACACCATCGCTTTTGACGAAAACCGGGAGTTGGGCGTCACCCTTCACAGGGAAGCCGCCGAAGCAATCGCGCGGGACGGGCTGAAATACATGGCCATCCCGGAGAATTCCGTCCAAAATCCCATTGTCACCTTCGCCCCCCACGATATCGTCGGAGCCGTCGCCAGAATTCGGCCTTTTCTGGGCCAATTGGGGACAACACCCTCCCGTCCGTTTCCCGACTCCCACAACGCCGGCGACTTCGGTTCCTTTCTGATCGGGGCGCCCCACGAGTATGCCTTGACGAAGGAAGAGCTGGAGGAGCGGACCGACGGCCACATGGATATTAACCGGGTCCGGGAAAACGCCGTGGTCATTTGCCCGGTCAAGGTGCCCGGCGGCGGGGTGTACCTGGGGGACATGCACGCCATGCAGGGAGACGGGGAAATTGCCGGACACACGACCGATGTTTCCGGAATCGTCACCCTGCAGGTTCACGTCCTGAAAGGCCTGACTTTGGAAGGCCCCATCCTTCTTCCCGTGGAGGAAGATCTTCCTCACCTGGCTCGCCCCCTCACCCGGGAAGAAAAAGCAAAAGCCCTTCGGACGGCCTGCCGTTTCGGCCTTCACAGGCTGGAGGAAACGGCTCCTGTCTCCTTCGTGGGCACGGGATCCAACCTGAACGAAGCCACGGACAACGGTTTGAAGAGGGCCGCCAATTTGTTGGGGATGACCGTCCCCGAGGTGATGAACCGGGCGACCATTACCGGGTCGATTGAGATTGGTCGTCATCCGGGAGTGGTGACGGTCACCTTCTTGGCTCCTCTCGAACGGTTGGAGCGGATCGGCATCGCTGACTTGGTGAGGGAGCAATACCGCCTTGAGGAATAAAAAGGTTGCTTTTAACCGGGCGGAATGATCTGTCCGGATCAGACGAAAGACTTTGAATTCCAACCGTCGGATGCCCATGTTGCGGACACACCTTGCCAAAATAAGACCCGGGTTGGAAGGGAAAATCATCCCTGTGCCGGATCTGGAAATGGATTCCTCCCGATATGATCAAAATCAACCTCCCCGGAGTTGATAGGGGAGAACCAACGGATAAAGGGCGGGAGAGATCCATGAAAAAATCGGTACATGAAGTGTTGCTGTGGTTGTTTGTCATCAACCTGGGCATCGCGTTCGGAGCGGGGATTTACGAAGCGCGGATCGTGATTCCCGGATTTGCGGACGCCCCGCCGCACACATGGCCGAATACCGGGCTGCTGTTCTGGGTCTACGTCACCACGGGTCCCCTCACCCTGTTGACCCTGGCCAACACCTATGTGGCATTAAAATCCCGGGGGCCGCAGCGAAAGTGGCATTTGGCGGCCGTCGGCATTTTGATCGTCGAACGGTTGGCGACCTTCTCCTACTTTATTCCGACCATGGCCGGGCTGATGGGGGCCGAAGGGCTCAGTCAAGGGGAGATTGCCGCCGCGTTGTCCGAATGGCAACTGTACAACCACGGGCGCCATTTGCTCACCCTGTCCGGGTGGCTGGCCGCGTTGAAGGCCCTCACCCTCGCAAGCCGGCAGGGGGAGACAAAGGATTCATGAACGCATCGCGGGTGGAGCTGCACCGCTTCGGCGCAGCTCCTTTTATTTGTTTTCAAAGTTTTCTACAGGCGGATTTCCTCGCGGAAAGTCTCAAAGCCTTGGAGGAGCTTTCCGGTTTTGTGCGGTTGACCGCCGGAAGGGATACGTCGGAGAATGGAAGAGTCAGGCACAGTTTCGGACAAGGAGCGATTTACATGTCAGCGCCCTACATTCTCATTGTGGAAGATGACCGGGAAATCAGCCGGTTGATCGACACCTACCTGCGCAAGGAGGGGTATCGGACGGACCGGGCGGCGGACGGCCGTGATGCCTGCATGCGACTGGCCGCCCGCAGCTATCATTTAGTCATCCTGGATCTGATGATCCCCGAGATCGACGGTTGGGAGGTGCTCCGCCGCATCCGGGAAAAGGGGGCCGTGCCGGTGATCATTTTGTCGGCGAAGGGGGAAGAGGCGGACAAGGTGTTGGGATTGGGACTGGGAGCGGATGATTACCTGACCAAGCCCTTCTCCATGGCCGAGCTGATCGCCCGGGTGAAGGCGCAATTGCGCCGTTATCTCTACCTGAACGATTCGGCCGCCCAGGGACCGTCCGTCCTGGAGCACGGGGATCTGACGCTGGATCTGAACACCTCGAGGCCCGGGTGGGCAAGCGGCGGGTGACGCTGACGGCGAAGGAGTTTGAGATTCTCAAATTGTTTCTTTCCCACCCGGGCCGGGTCTTTACCAAGGCCCAAATCTTCGAGTCGGTCTGGGGGGAAACCTTTGCCGCCGACGAAAATACGGTGATGGTGCACATTCGGCGCCTGCGCACCAAGATCGAGCCGGATCCCTCCAACCCGGCATACATACGGACCGTGTGGGGCATCGGTTACCGGCTGGGGGGCGAGGATGGATGACGGTCGCGATGATGGGCGTCCTGTTCGGGCTGGTCCTTCTCCTTTTGCTGGTGCATCTCCGGCGGAGCCGCCAGATTCGCCGGATGGCCGACACGCTGGAGGCGTTCGCCGAAAACAACCGCAACCTCCGGATCCGCCTGTTTACGAAGGATCCGTCCCTGACCCGCCTGGCCCTGATGATCAACCGGCTGGCAGAGCAGTTTCAAGGGATGGAAGAGCGGACCGCCTATCTGGAGGCGGAGCGGAAGCGCCTTTTGACCCACGTTTCCCACGACCTGCGCACTCCTCTCACCTCCCTCCTCGGATATGCGGAGGCCCTTCGGCGGGATGCCGATTTGACGGACCGGGAAAGGGAGGAATATCTCGAGGTGATCGAGGAGAAGGCCCGGAGATTGACTGTTCTGATCAACGATTTCTTCGATCTGGCCAAGCTGGAGGCCGGGGATGCCGAGATTCGCCTGCGGCCGATGGATGTGTGCGAGCGGGTCCGCGGGTCGGTTCTCACCTTTTATCGGGAGATCACGGAGGCGGGGTTGACGCCGGAGATCCGGATTCCCGACCGGGAGATCCGCGTCCAGGGAGATCCTTATGCCACGGAGCGGATTTTGAACAACCTGATCGGCAACGCCCTGCGGTACGGCCGGGAGGGAGGCGTGATCGGCGTGGGCGTCCGCGAGGAGGAGAAATGCGTCTGGGTGGAGGTGTGGGACAGGGGACCCGGGATTCCCGAGGAGGAATTGCCCCGGATCTTTGACCGCCTCCACACCGGTGACCGATCGCGCAATCCCCATTTGCGCGGAAGCGGCCTCGGCTTGACCATCGTCAAGCAGTTGGTGGAAAAGCAGAAGGGAGAGATCCGGGTGGCAAGCGATCCCCATCGCAAGACGGTGTTTTCCTTCTCCCTGATGAGAGCGGAGGGGGGCAAGGGCGTTCCGGACGATTCGCCCCCTTTGTAAGGGTTTTTTAAGAGTTGTTTTCAAAAGATGTAAGATTGGCCCGATATACTCCGGAATGAAAGGAGGCAAGCGGAGTGGACATCGTGCTGAGGACCCATCAACTCACCAAGCGATACGGGAAAAAGACCGCCGTGGACGGCGTGAACATGACGGTGAAAAGGGGAGAGATCTACGGTTTTCTCGGGCAGAACGGAGCGGGGAAAACCACCACCCTGCGCATGATCACCGGCATGGTGAAACCGACCGCCGGCAAGATCGAGCTGTTCGGCAGGGCGGAGGAAAAGGGGAGGCATCAGATGTTCCGGCGGATGGGAACGATCATCGAGACGCCGGGAGCCTACCGCAACCTGACGGCCTGGGAGAACCTGGACATGCATCGACGGCTGATGGGCGTGCCGGAGAAGGAACGGGTGGAGGAGATTCTGGAACTGGTCGGTCTGACGGAGGCCTGCAACGTGAAATACAAGAAGTTTTCCCTGGGGATGAAACAGCGCCTGGGCATCGGCCGGGCCCTGTTGCACCAGCCGGAGTTTCTGGTGCTGGATGAACCCACCAATGGGCTGGATCCCCAGGGGATCAAGGAGATTCGCCAACTCCTCCGGGATTTGGCCGAAAAGCGGCGGATCACCATCCTCATCTCCAGCCACATCCTGAGCGAAATCCAGCAGCTGGCCACTAAGATCGGCATCATTCACCAGGGGAAATTGCTGGAGGAGATCGATTACGAGACGCTGCAGCGAAAGAACCGCCATTATCTCCAGCTCAGGGTGAGCGACGACCGCCGTGCTTCCTTTTTGCTGGAGAATCGGTTGCAAATTGCCGATTACCAGATAGCGGAACCGGGGGTCCTCCGGGTCTACGAGCGGCTCAATGAGTCGGCTCGGATCAATCGCCTGCTGATCGAAAACGGGGTGGACATCGCGGAAGCGGTGCTGATGCGGGACACCCTGGAGGATTACTTTATCCGGCTGACGGGGGTGAGGGTGAATGGGACGCATTCTGAGCGCCGAGGCGCGTAAGTTTAAACGGTCCGCCATCCTGTGGGTGATCGCCGCGGTGGTTCTGTTCCCCGTCGCGGTGAGCCTGTTGATGGCGATGGGGATGGAGGCGAACGGGCGCAAAGTTCCTTTTTTCATATTTTTTAGCAACCATTTTCTGTTCGTCCATTTGCTCATCGGGGCTCCCCTGTTTACGCTGATCGCCGGCTATGTCTTTTCCCGGGAGCACCAGGAGCGGACGATCAACCACCTGCTCACCTACCCGTATTCCCGCTGGCAGTGGTATGTGGGAAAGCTGCTGATCGTGGCTCCCATCGTGGCCCTTGTGCTGGCGGTCCAGTTTCTTCTGCAATGGGGGGCCGGCGCCCTGTATACCGGTGAATTCCTGCCGAAGGATGCGTTTATGGATGTGCCGGCAAGTGAGATGTTGATGCGGATCATCAAGGCGGCCCTGCTGGGCATTTTGTTCCAGATCCTGCTCATCCCGGCAGGAGCGGCGGCGGGGATCCTCGGGAAAAACGTGATCGCTCCCGTCGTTTTGGGCGTCTGCGCCGCCGGGATAAACGGGGTGATCCTGATCGCCGGGATCTCCATGAAGCATGCCGCCTTCAATCCCTGGTTCATTCCCATCCTCCATTCGGGGATGATGGCCGAGACGCCCTCCGATGACGTTTTTCTCCGGGCATACGTGTCCCTGGCCGCCGTCTGCATCGTCTCGCTGGCGTTGGGCCTGCACCGCTTTGTGAAGGCGGATGTTCACAGCGGTTCGTGAGTCGATCGCCGATCTTCGCAAAGGCGCAGTCCGCGGAAAAAGGATCTTCGCGCCGGCGAAGGGCCGAGGCGGGCGCGTCGAAAGCCGCCGCGGCCCTTCATCCGGCGCCCGTTGGTCTGCGGCTTTCCTTCCCAATTTGCGCGACAGGATCCGAAAAAAAGCCGTCACCCGATGGAGGGTGGACGGCTTTGCCATTATTCGCCCTGCGGCGATGCGGTTTGGATCCCGCGACCGGTGGTCGAGAAGGAGGGATTTATTAAAGAAATAACCATTACCGTTTAACAGCTACCGATTTGTGGACGTAGGCGGTTTTCCCGCTGGAAAGGCGGATTCGGTACCAGTCCTTGCTCTCGCCGGTCAAGTTCAGCTTTTTCCCCTTGGCCAGCCGCTGGAGGACGGAGGCCTTCAGGGACGGAGCGGACCGGACATTGGCCAGCCAGACATTGATGGTCACCTTGCCGGATGCCTTGCGGAACTGGCCCGAGTTCTTTTTGTCCTTCGATCCACTGGATACGAGGGTTACCACGGAATCGTGGACGTAGGCCTTTTTCCCGTTGGAAAGGCGGATTTGATGCCAATCGTTGATATCTCCGGTGCGGGTCAGCACCGTTCCCCGTTTTGCCTGCTTGATGACGGAGGCGCTGAGGGAGGGTCCGCTCCGGATGTTGGCCACGTTGACCGTCACCTTCAGCTTTCCGGAAGCGGGCTTCACTTTCGGGGAGGAGGTGCTTCCCTTTTTCCCGCTGTGGATGTGGACGAGTGTGCCCTTGGGAACCAGATTGTACAGTTCGATGACGTCCTTGTTGTACATGCGGATGCAGCCGTTGGAGGCATAAGTTCCGATGCTTTTGGGCTGATTGGTGCCGTGAATGCCGTAGGTTCTCCCGTTGTCCCCCTTGACGCTGATGCCCAGCCAGCGCTCCCCCAGGGGATTGTTCGGATGTCCTCCGGGGATGCCCTTCCAGCCGGGTTTGACGAACTTCACCACGATGGGAAATGTCCCTTCCGGTGTAAGGGACGGGGTGCGCCCGGTGGCCACGGGATACTGTTTGTATACCCGGCCGTTTTTGTACAGGGTCAGCTTGTTGGTCGACTTGTTCACTTCAATCTTGTAGGCAGAAGCGGCATCCGCGTCGGCGGTTCCCAGCCCGAAGATCACCGCGAAGATGAACAGAGCGGCAAGACTCCATTTCCAGACCTTTCTCGTGATCGATCCCTCCCGATTTCTCCTCTCCTCTCTCTGCCGGTGCGGGATGCGGACAGGGTCCGCCATGTGCTTCTATTTCAACTATATCGGAATTTATTGTAAACGGGAAGCCCCAATTATCGGGAAAAACTCGGAAAAAAACTGTTTTCAATTTAATATGATCATGATATCATATTGATTGTAGATGGTCGGGGGAGCACCTGTCACCGGTGCGGCCCCGAGGGAGTGGCGACCGCGGGGGAAAAAGGCGGGTATTCGGCAGACACGGCGAACGACGGAAAGAGGGTGCCGCCGATGAAGAAACATCTGCGCCTGATTCTGTTTTTGACGGCGATGGGCTTTATCGGGGGAGTGACGGTCCTCCCATACCAGATGAGCGTGGTGAGTGAGGCGCCTCCGCTTCCCCTTCCGCTACTGTATGTCGCATCGGGCGTCCAAACCGCCCTTCTGGCCTTTCTCTTCGGTTCCCTGGGGTTCATCATGGCCGAAAAGGTGAATCTCGGCATGCCCGTTTTGCGAAGCTGGCTGTATCCACAACCCCGGCGTTCCTTGGATTCAAAGGGGCTCATCTTGGCCGTCGCCGGTGGCGTGTTGCTTTCCGCGGCGGTGGTTTGGCTGGATCAATGGGTGTTTTCCCGCCATATCCCCGGGCTGAACCAAGGGCCGGCCGTGGAATGGTGGAAGGGACTTTTGACGGTGTTTTACGGCGGGGTGGTTGAGGAGATCCTCATGCGATTGTTCTTCATGACCCTCCTGGTGTGGCTTTTGGCAAAGCTTTTCGCCAAGGAAAAAGTTCCCGACACCCTTTATTGGATCGGGATCCTGCTCTCCGCTTTCCTGTTTGGAATCGGCCATCTTCCCCTGGCCGGTGAGGTCTTTGGCGTGCTCACGCCCCCGGTCATCCTTCGCACGTTGCTCGCAAACGGTCTGCTCGCGGTCCTGTTCGGATATTTGTATTGGAAGAAGGGGCTGGAGTACGCCATGATCTCCCACATGACGGCGGATGTGATGCTGCATGTCGTGTTGGTCCGCCTGGTCTAGGGAAAATTGCGGGATGAAAACCTAGGAAGAAGGATTTATACTTAAAGGGAATCCAAAGATGGGAGGAATTTCATGAAAACGGAGTCTTCATCCAATTTGTCGTCCAACAAGGGACCCACCCTGTGGGGGATACTGTTTGCTCCCACCGAGCAGTTTGAGCGAATGATCGATCGCCCCCGCTTCGGGTGGGCTTTGGCGGCGATGATGCTGGTCGGAGCGATCGCGGCGGCGCTGGTGGCCTATTCGGTGGCCCTGGAGACGCCCGCCCCGGAAGAGGCGCAGATGTTTGATTCCGCCCAACTAGCAATGGTCTACGCCTCTTTGGGCTTTGTCGGTGCTCTGATCGGCATACCCGTCTCGTTGCTGCTGATCTCCCTGATTCAGAAACTGCTGTTGATGTTGTTCCAGGGAGAGGCGACTTATCGCCAGCTCTTCTGTCTCAACACCCACCTGTACCTGTTTACTCTCTTGGCCAGTTTGATCATGGCCGTCATGATGCTCCTTCTCGGCCCCTCGGAGAACCCGGAAATTTATCCCACCAGCCTGGCGGCGTTGGTGCCGGCGGAGGGAGCGGTCCTCAGGGGGGTTCTGAACGGGATCGAGCTGTTCGCCCTCTGGAAGCTGTTCCTCGCGGCCAAGGGACTGTCCGTCATCGCCCGACTGTCTTCGGGGAAAGCCTGGACGATCGCCCTGATCCTGTTTGCGGGGGGACTTTTGTTTGCCGCGCTGAGCGGCTGGTTCTCCGAGTTGGCGGAGAGCTTCCAACCTCCCCAGGGCTGATGCGTTGAAAGGCGGTGGCGGGGGAGTGTAACACTTGACCGCCGGGGTGCATCAAGTGGGGATTTTTCGCCGGAAAAGACCAACGCGGAAGGTCGAGGCGGGAGATCCCTCTTCCCCCTCTTTTTCAGCACTTTTATGGGATTATTGAAAAGACGGAGGCGGATGAATGAAATACCGCAAAATTTGGATCGGCTCTGGTCTGGTCCTTCTGATCGCCGCGATGATCACGGTTTATGTGATCCGAAACACCCAGGCGCAGGAGGAAGTCAAAACGGTGAAACCAACCCGGGAGGAGATCAGCGAAGAGATCGTCACCTCCGGCGTGTTGGAAGCCGGCGGGAAGCAGGAAGTGTATCTCGATCCGGAGCGCGGACAGCTGTCGGAGATTCCCGTGAAACCGGGCAAGAAGGTGAAAAAGGGAACGACCCTCGTCCGCTATCGCAACGACCTTCTTGACTCCGAAAGGCAGCAGGCGGAAATGCAGATCGAGGCGGCCCGGGTGAAGCGCTCCGGACTCCTGCGGCAGCTGAACGAGGTGAAAAAGGCCGGTCAATCCACCCCGGGCGTCCCCGGCGGCGGAGCGATGTCCGAAGAACAGATCCGGCAGGAGATCCGCCTGGCCGAATTGGAGTTGAAACAGGCCCAGAAGCAGTTGGAAACGGTTTTGAAACGGTTGGAGCGGCTGAACGTGAAAAGCACTCTGTCCGGAACGGTGGTCCAGGTGAATCCGGCCGGGGGAAGGGGAGCCTCGGCGGAACCCCTCGTGATCGTGGCCGATTTGGACGACCTGAAGGTGAGGGCGGATGTGTCCGAACTGGATGTGATGAAGGTGAAAAAGGGGCAATCGGTTACCGTTCGCTCCGACGCCCTTCCGGACGAGGAGTGGAGGGGCGAGGTGATCCGGGTGGGGGAACTTCCCAAAGCGGATGAGAAGATGGCGGCCGCACCCGGCGGGGGTTCCGGCCAGGTCGTCTATCCCGTGGAAGTGAGGCTGAAGACACCGATTCCCCTCAAGCTGGGATCCAACCTGATCGTGGAGATCGCCACGGAGAAAAGGAAAGCCCTCACCCTTCCCCAGGAGGCGGTGAGGGAGGAGCAGGGCAAATCCTATGTATTCGCCGTGGAGAAGGGGAAGGCGGTCCGCCGGGAAGTGAAGGTGGGCGTCAGCTCCGGAGACCGGGTGGAAATCCTGTCGGGGGTGAAGCCCGGTGAATCGGTGGTCCTCGACCCGCCGGAGGATCTGAGAAGCGGCACGGAAGTGAAGGCCCGATGATCCGGCTGGAGCAAGTGGAGAAGAGTTACCGAACGGGTTCCATGTCGGTCCCCGTCTTGAAGGGGTTGGACCTCACCGTCGAGGAAGGGGAGTTTGTGGCCATCATGGGGCCGTCCGGGTCGGGCAAATCCACCCTGATGCACATCATCGGTTGCCTGGATCGCCCGACAAAGGGGCGCTATGTGTTGAACGGGCGGGATGTGTCGAAGGCGGATGAGGAGGAGCTCGCCCACATCCGGAACCGGTGGATCGGTTTCGTCTTTCAGCAGTTTCACCTGCTGCCGCGCATGACCGCCAAGCGAAACGTGGAGCTCCCTTTGATTTATGCGGGCGTTCCAAAAAAGGAGCGGGAACGTCGGGCGGAATATGCGCTGCGCCGAGTGGGCCTGGGGGACCGGATGGACCATCGCCCCAGTGAGTTGTCCGGCGGACAGCAACAGCGGGTGGCGATTGCCCGGGCGCTGGTGAACCAGCCGGTTCTCCTGTTGGCGGACGAACCGACCGGAGCCCTGGATACCGCCTCGGGTGGGCTCATCATGGATCTGTTCGCCGAGCTGCACCGGGAAGGGCGAACCGTCGTCCTCATCACCCACGATCCGGATGTGGCCGCCCGGGCGGAGCGCCGGGTGCTGCTGCGGGACGGCCTCATCGTCGGCGAAGCCCGCGGGGGAGGGGGAGCGGCGGGATGAGCGTATGGGAAAGCGTCAAAATGGCCTTTGACTCCATCTTCGCCCACAAATTGCGCTCCTTTCTCACCATGTTGGGGATCGTCATCGGCGTGGCATCGGTGATCATCATCGTCTCCATCGGCCAGGGGGGAGAGGCCCAGCTGACCGAAGCCTTCGCCGGAACGGGCAATACCATCACGGTGATGCCCAGCTCGGAGATGCAGTTGAACGAAGGGGGAGCGCTTCCTCCCGACCTGTTTACCGAAGAGGATATCCGGGCCCTGGAGGGGTTGCCGGAGGTGAAGCGGGTCTTGGCGCTCAGTTACAGCACCGCCGATATCCGCTATCGGGGTGAGCAGTTGGAGGGAGCGATCGTCTTCGGCATCAACAACAACGGAATCCTGGAGATGGATCAGCGGAAGCTGAGCGAGGGGAGCGGTTTTCGCACCTCCGACTTCCTGAGCGGGAGCGCCGGAGCGCTCGTCAGCGCCGACATCCGGGACGAGTTGTTCGACGGGAAGAATCCGGTGGGAAGCATTATCCGGATCGGCGACCGGCCGGTGGTGGTGAAGGGCGTGCTGGAACCGGTGGAGGGGCTGTTTTCCGGCTTCCAGCAGACGGAAATCTATCTGCCGTACCGGACCTGGCAAAGGGTGTTCGGCCAGGGAAGGATCAGCCAGCTGACCCTTCAGGCGGAAAGCCCCGATCAAATCCAGGCGGCCGGCGAGAAGGCGGTCGACCTTCTCAATCGGCGGCATAACACGGACGACGGATACCAGGTGCTCAATCTGGAGCAGATCACCGAGGGGATTTCCCGCGTCGCCCGGATCATGACCATCGTGATCGGCAGCATCGGCGGCATCTCCCTGCTGGTGGGAGGAATCGGCGTGATGAATATCATGCTGGTTTCCGTGACCGAGCGGACGAGGGAGATCGGAATCCGCATGGCCGTGGGGGCCACGCGCACCCAGATCCTCCTGCAATTTCTGATCGAGTCGATCACCCTCTCCGTCATCGGCGGAGCGATCGGCATCCTGATCGGTTATGGCGTCTCTGCGCTGATCTCCCTCCTCTCCCCGTGGCCGGCGACGGTATCCCTGCCCGTCGCGCTGGGAGGGCTCCTCTTCTCCGTCCTCTTCGGCGTCGTCTTCGGCCTCCTTCCGGCCAACAAGGCGGCCCGTCTCCATCCCATCGAGTGTCTGCGGTACGAGTGAGAAGCGCCGCGAACGGGACTCGCGCGGCGCCGCATCCGCCCGCCAGCTGGAGAAAATTTCTCATCTCCGGAGGAAAAGAATGTAAATCCGGCGAATCCCGAGTGAGACAGAACCTTTTCGCGAAACTACCTGTTGAAAGAGGTGCCGAAACATGCTGGTGCGAGTCCTTCGCGGTTGTTTGGTGGTGGCGTTGCTGGGGATGCTGTCGGTCCTCGGGGCCGAGGCGGGAGATGCCGCCCCGGCCAAGGAGCGCGTGGTCAAGGTTCTCACCTATAACATCGCCCACGGCGTCGGGCACGACGGCCGGCTGGACCTGGACCGCGTCGCCGGGGTGATCCGCATGAGCGGCGCGGATGTGGTCGCCCTCCAGGAGGTGGACAAACACTGGGATACCCGAAGCGACTTCGTCGACCAGGCGGCGGCTTTGGGGAAAAAGCTGAACATGCGGGTGAGGTTTGCCCCCATCTATTCGCTGGACCCTCCGGAGCCCGGCAAGCCGCGACGGGAATACGGGTTGGCGATATTGAGCCGATATCCGATCACCCACTTCAAGAACCACGAACTCTTCCGCATCAGTTCCCTGGAGCCGGAAAAGGGCGTGCAAAAAATGCCCGGTTTTCCGGAGGCGGTGATCAACCTTCACGGCCGGAAGATCCATCTCTTTAACACCCACCTGTCCTGGCTGGAACCGGAGGTGCGGCTGCTGGAGGCGGAGGAAATGCTGGAGATCATGGGTCCGGCCCGTCATCCCGTCGTCCTGGCCGGGGACATGAATGCCCTGCCTGACGCCCCCGAGATCGATCGGTTGAGGGAGGTCCTGACGGATACCTTCGAGGCGGCGGGAACGGGGGATGGGTACACCTTCCCCGCTCCCGATCCGGTTCGGCGGATCGACTACATCTTCGCTTCGCCGGACATTCGCGTACTGGACAGTCGGGTCATCGAAAGGGAGGGCTCGGACCACTACGGTGTGCTTTCCACCTTGTGGGTTAAATGATTGCCGGGGAACAGGAAGCCCGTCATCCCGGCCTGGCCCGGCGTGAAGCCTTTGGACGGACTGCGGAACGCTTCTAGGGTCGCTCAAGTCCCATGCAGTCATTTCGCCTTAACAAAAACGGGGAGCGATGCAGCATGCGACCGGGTTTGAAACGGGCGCTTGGGATCGCCTTCAAGGCGTTGATCGTTTTGGTGCTCCTGCTCGTTGTCGCCTTCGGCACCTATGTGTTCAACAATTTGACCTATCACGACCGGGCCATGGCCGGAGTGAAACGGGCCGGGTTTGTCGAGAAGGATGTGACCGTAGGCGGTTCCCGCATCCATTACGCCGAAGGGCCCGATAACGGTCCGGCGCTGTTGTTGATCCACGGCCAGCTCATGGACTGGACCGGTTATGCGCGGGTATTGCCGGACCTGGCGGAGGAGTACCACGTGTTCGTGGTCGACTGCTACGGCCACGGGAAATCGGAGAAGGATCCGCAAAAGTACAGCGCAAAGGCCATGGGCCGGGATTTGGTCCAATTTATCCGGCAGGTGATCGGAGAACCGGTCGTGGTTTCCGGCCACTCCTCCGGCGGGCTCCTTGCGGTATGGCTCACGGCCCACTCCCCCGAATGGGTCCGGGGGGCGGTGTTTGAAGACCCGCCCCTCTTCACCACCCTTTTTCCCCGGGCCGAGAAAACCTTCAATTATGTGGATCTGAGCACCATCTGCCACCGCTTTGTCCAACAGAGGGAGGAGAGCGACTTTACCCTCTACTACGTGAGAAACAGCTACCTTCTGAAGTTTTTTCAGGACGCTCGGCCGGGAATGATCCGGTATGCCGAAAACTACCGGAAAAAGCACAGGGACCGACCCCTTCGGTACTGGTTTATGCCACCGGTGATGAACGAGGGATTCCGGACCCTGCCCGAGTACGATCCCCGCTTCGGGGTCACCTTCTACGACGGTTCCTGGAATGAGGGCTTTGATCACGCCGCGGCGCTGAAAAAGATCGAGAAGCCCACCGTCCTCATCCTGGCCAACTGGTCCTACGACGAGAACGGCATCCTGCTGGCCGCCATGGATGAAAAGGACGCCCGAAGGGCCCACACTCTTCTCAAGAACAACCGGCTCATCAAGGTGGATTCCGGCCACAATTTCCACTTTGAAAAGCCGCGGGAATTTGTGAGGATTTTGCTCGACTTCAAAAAGCGGATCGGTTAGGTCCGGGACCCGGATCGCCCTTCTCGGGGAAAGGGTTCTTTCGCATACAAGCCGGCCCCCAAAAGAGGCGGCTTTGGGGTAATGACAAAGTGCTGGGAGGGACCGATTTTTCGCGGGTGCCTTCAGCTGCATTGGAGCGGAGGCGAAAAATCGAGCCCCTATCTTTTTGAAGGGTTGTGAACCATCACCCTCAGCTGCCGATGGGGGTGTACCGCTTCGTTTCGTTGCGATAGCAAAGGCACTCAGCGGTACACCCCCATCTCCCGACATCATTTTTACAGAGCCCTTAGCGGGGAATTTGTCTGTCGCGGCTCAAGCCGGCCCCAAAAGAGGCGGCTTTGGGGTAATGACAAAGTGCTGGGAGGGACCGATTTTTCGCGGGCGCCTTCAGCTGCATTGGAGCGGAGGCGAAAAATCGCGCCCCTATCTTTTTGAAGGGTTGTGAACCATCACCATCAACTGCCGAAGGGGGTGTACCGCTTCGTTTCGTTGCGATAGCAAAGGCACTCAGCGGTACACCCCCATCTCCCGACATCATTTTTACAGAGCCCTTAGCGGGGAGTTTGTCTGTCGCGGCTCAAGCCGGCCCCAAAAGGAGCCGGCTTGTTCTTTTGGAAGGGGAGGGGCTCTCCCGCTCCGTTTTCATCCGAACAGTGCGGTGGCGATGAGGAGCATGACCAGCGCAACCAGCCAGGCGAGGGTGGTCGGCACCGACCAGGTGAGAATCTGCTCCTTGGTGTTGCGAATCCCCAACATCCGGTTGGCGACCCAGAACATGCTGTCGTTGAAGTAGGAGAAGACCATGGAGCCGATCGTCGCCCCCTGTGCCGCCAGCACCATGTTGACATCCAGGCCGCTCAGGATCGGGGCGGAAATGGAGGCGGCGGTGATCATCGCCACCGTGCCGCTTCCCTGGATCAGTCGAACCAGGCTGGCGATGACGAAGGGAAGCAGGACGGCCGGCAGGGAGGTATCGGCGATCCACTTGGCGATCGCCTCGCCGGTCCCGCTTTCCCGCAGGACGTTTCCCAGGGCTCCGCCGGCGCCGGTGACGAGCAGGATGATCCCGGCGGAACGGATTCCCTCTTCCATCCGGTCCAGGGCTTCCGAACGGCGGAGGTGGTGGACCAAACCGTAAATGGCGATCAGGAGCCCCAGGCCGACGGCGATGACGGGGGATCCGACGAACATCAGGTAATCGTAGATGCCGCCCTTAAGTTCCAAGGCGCTGATGGTCGTATTGACGAAGATCAGCAAGATCGGAACCACGATGGGGGCCAGCGAACGGGTCAGGGACGGAAGGTCCTTTTTCTCTTCCAATTCGATCAATTCCTGATAGGTTTTCGGCTGGTCGGGGCGCACCCATCCGAGCCCCGTTTCATCGGGCAATTGATAAATTCTTTTTCCGAGCCATTTCGAATAGTAGATGCCGGTGATGAAGACGGGAATCCCGAAGAGCAAGCCGGTTAAAATCATCACGCCGATGTCCACGCCGAAGATTCCCGCCACTCCCAGGGGGCCTGGGGTGGGAGGAACCAGGTGATGGGTCGCCGTCAAGCCGATCCCCAGGGCGACTCCCAAGCCGACGACCGATTTCCCCGTCTTGGTTGAGAGCGCTTTCGCCAGCGGGGTTAAAATGACGAAGGCGGAATCCACAAAGATCGGTATGGAGACGACGTAACCGGTCAGGGCCAGTGCCCATTCCTCTTTCCGCTTCCCCAGCCATTTGAGAAAGCTGTAGGCCATCCGCTCCGAGGCGCCGGACACCTCCAGAATACGTCCCATCATCACACCGAAACCGATGACCAGTCCGATGGAGCCGAGGGTGTTTCCGAAACCGGCCGTGATCGCATCCACCACGTCGGGAGGCGTCATGCCTCCGATGAGCCCCGTCAAGGAGGCCGCGATGATCAGTGCCGGAAAGGCGTGGACCTTGGTGCGGAGGACCAGAAAGATTAACGCGAACATTCCGACAAGAAGCCCGAGAATCATTTGACCTCCGGTTGCTTCCATTTGTGATCCCTCCCTGAAAAAACGGTTTTGCATCCGGAAAATCTGTGACCTCCTGCCCGGTTCCTCACCTCCTTTTCCGGAACCGCTTCCATCCCGAGGTGAAGATGGGGGACCCCCGGAAAGCTCCATCAGGGTCCCGGTTTTTTGGACGAATAGGTGATGGCCGCCCGAATCGCCTCCATCATGGATACCGGGGAAGCGATTCCCTTCCCGGCGATGTCGAAGGCGGTGCCGTGATCGACGCTGGTCCGGAGAAACGGCAGTCCCAGGGTGATGGAGACGGTTTTCTCGAAGTCGATCATCTTCGCCGCGATGTGCCCCTGGTCGTGGTACAGGGAAAGGACGGCGTCATAGGCTCCCTTGCGGGCAAAGTGGAACACCGAGTCGGCGGGAACGGGGCCCACGACGTCCATGCCCTCCTGCTGTGCCCGCTTAACTGCCGGGAGGATTCCTTCGATCTCCTCCGTTCCCAGAAGCCCCCCTTCACCGGCGTGGGGATTGAGGGCGGCCACCGCCAGGGTCGGCATTTTCCCCGTGAGGGATGAGAGGGCCGAATAAGCGCGACGGATTCCGCCGTAGACGAAGTCGGCATCCCTCATTTTGCGGCAGGCTTCCACCAGGGGGAGATGCCGGGTGAGGAAAAAGATCTTCACGTTTTGGATCTGAAACATGGTCATCTCTTCCCGGCTTCCCGCCATGGCGGCCAGCATTTCCGTGTGTCCGATGTAGGGAACGCCGGCGGCCTTCAGCGATTCCTTGTTGATCGGGGCGGTGACGATGGCGTCGATGGCGCCCTCCTTGGCCCATTCGGCCGCCCGCTGGATGTATTCGAAGGCGGCTCGGCCGCAATTTTCCTGCACGACACCCATCCGAAGGGAAGGGACGTCGATGTTGTCCATATCGAGGACGTCCACCGTTCCAGCGGTGTACCGTCCCTCGGAGGGTTCTTTAACGCGGTGAATCTCCAGGGAAAGCCCGAGCTGCTCCCGGGTGCGCTCGAGCACCCGGGCGGAACCGATGGCGAGGGGGCGGGATGTCCGGTAAAATTCCTCCTCCTTCAGCGCCTTCAAAGTGATCTCGGGACCGATGCCCGCCGGGTCGCCGATGGTGATGCCCAACAGGGGTCTGTTTGTTGTCATCTCCACTCCTCCTGTACGGGATATTTGTTGTTTCGCGGGGGATGGGGGGCTTCCAACAGGGAACGGACACAGGCGACGATGGCCTCCCGGCCTCCCGCCGCTCCCCCTTTGGTGGCGATGTTCATGCCTTCGAAGGGACCGCCGACGATCCGGGACATTACCGCCAGAGGAAGGATTTCCTCCAGCAGTTCCACGGCTTCCGCACCCAATTCCCTCAAGACGGCGGCAGCCACTTCACCGCCGGATAAAAACAGTCCGTCAAAGGGACGGGAGGCGATCCATCTTCGAACGGCCCGGGCGAGGGCGAAGGAGGGATTCGGGCCGGAGTAGGGGATGCGGTCCGTCCGCAGCAAGAGAAGGAAATGATCCCGCAGCAGACGGTCCATCCGGGTGCCGATTTCATCGACGGTCCGGCGGAAATTCCCCTCCTGCACCAGCCGGTTCAAGTCCACATCGATGATGCCCGGGGAAAAGGTGCTTTGGACCACCTCCAATTGTTCGCGGGTGGTGGGCGCCGGGGTGCCTGCGATCAGCAGCAGGCGTTTTTTCATCGAGGCTTTGGCGGTGGCGTATGCCGCCGTAAAGGGTCCCGGATCGACGGGAAGAAGGGGGATGTCCAGGGCGGCCCAGGCCTCGGCGAGGGCCTCAATGTCCCGTTCCGACTCGGCGTCGCAGACCACGATTTTGGCTCCCTGCGCCACTGCTTTGGACAGAGCTTCCGTTAGGTGAGGGGCTTTTCCCGTTTCCACCCATTCCACCGGCAGGGAGGTCTGGGACCGGATCAATTCGACGACATCGGAGGTGCGAACCGGGGAGTAGAGGTCCCTCCCGACCTCCGTCTGGTGGACGGGGACGCCGTGGACGAACAGCGTCTTCCCCCTTGTGATCCTCCCGGAAGCCGGGAAAGAGGGCACGACCGCCGCCACCGCATCCCCGGGGCAAGCCTGCAGAATCGCTTCGGTTTCGGCGCCGATGGCTCCCCGCAGGGTGCTGTCGATCCGCTTGGCCAGTTGCAGGGTCTCGCCGGAGGGCAAATCCCGGAGCCGGCGGGCCATCCCTCGGACCCGCTTTCCCGCTTCCCCGGCGGGGAGAAGGCGGGAGTTGGCGTTCCACACGATGCCGTCCCAGGAGGACAGGTGTTCAGGGGATGCGCGGTGGTCCAACAGCGCCGCCACCCTCCATCCCTTTTTGCGGAGGAGGACGCCGGTCGCGTTGGCACCGGTGATGTCGTCGGCGATCACCGCCAGCCGGGTCATGTTTCGCTTTCCTCCTTCGAAGCGATGATCACTTCGATGCCCGCCTTTTGGCAGGCTTCGGCGCTCTCCGGGGGGATGCCGTCATCGGTGATGATGGTGTGGAAATCGGTCAGATCCGCAAAGGAGAGGAGCGCCCGCTGTTCGAATTTGCTGGAATCGGCCAGCAGTACCCTTCGCTTGGCGCTTTTCATCATCGCCTGTTTCATGGAGATCTTGGTCATGCTGTTGGTCATGGCGCCGCGTTCCAGATCGAAGGCATCGCAACCGATGAACGCCGTGTCCACGTTGAATCCGGACAGCATCGCCACGCCGTGGTGCCCCTCGAGGCTGTACACCTTGGGTTTCAGCTGCCCTCCGGTCAACACCACGTGAAGGCCCTCGATGTCGCCCAATTCCAAGGCGATTTTCAGATCGTTCGTGATCAGCATGATGTCTTGGAGGGAGGCCGTCTGCCGCGCCAGCCGCAAGTTGGTCGAACCGGCATCGAGGATGACGCTCTGCCCCGATCCGATCAGAGCGACGGCCCGGCGGGCGATCGCTTCCTTGGCCGGCTGGTTCCTCTCATCTTTCCACCGGTGGGGAAACTCGCGGCGGGGATCCTCCCGCAGCATGGCCCCACCGCGGGTACGGACGATTCTTCGTTCCGCCTCCAACACATCCAGATCCCGGCGGATGGTCATCGCGGACACGCCGAACCGTTCGGCCAATTGATTGATCTGGGCGGAACCCTCCGTCTCAATCTGTTTCAGGATCAATCGTCTGCGCTCGGCGGGCAACATGGACCGGTTTCGCTCCTTTGATTACAAACAGAAATGAACAAAAGATGTGTTATATATTGTTTTAAAATGATTGTATTTGTGATATTTACTATATCCCTTTGAAAAAATTTCGTCAACGGTTTTTATGCAACCATTTTTTGGGGAGTTGGGGGTGCGCACCTGCCGGCCCTCTATGATTTTCCCCGCCGATCTGGTAAAGTATAAGAAATGTTCAGGGAAAGGTTGAGCTTTGACGGGGGGAACGGCACTTGTACAGGATGATCTTGTTTGACGTGGACGGGGTGTTTCTCAGCGAGGAGCGCTGTTTTGACGCATCGGCCCTGACCGTGTGGGAGATGTTGCACCACCCGGAATATTTGGGATTGTCCGGGGAAGACTTTACACCGGAACCCGATGAGGAGACCATCCGCCGGATTCGACGGGAGGTGTTCGTCCAGGACCGGGTGCTGGACTGGCTGAAGGCCCGCGGCATCAACTCCAACTGGGACATGGTGTTTCTCACCTTTTCCTGCCAGCTTTTATCCCTTCTCCGCCGGCTGGAGGAGATCCGGCCAGGCTGGAGCCGGAATTGGCTCGAGGAGCCGATCGACGCCGAACGGTTGAAGGGACTGGGCCGGGCGGCACGGGATGCCGGGATCGATTTCCGACCTTCCTACGATGCCTTTATTCCCGCTTTTTCCACGTCCCGGGCGGAAAAGCACGAACTTCTCCTCCATCTCAACCGGCTCGCGGAGGATTGGCTGGACGTTCAAAAGCCGGCTTTTTCCCGAAACAGCGCCCTGTGGGAACTGGGGAGATCGGCGTTTCAGGAGTGGTATCTCGGCGAGGATTTGTATCGGAGGGTCGAGGGAAGTAAGCCCCGGACGCCGGGAAAGCCGGGGTTTCTTCACCAGGAGATTCCCCTGGCCCCGAAGGAGGCGATCCAAAGGACATTGCGCCGCCTGCGCGACCGGGGCATCGTCCTGGGGATCGGGACGGGACGCCCCCGCCTGGAGACGGAGGTGCCCCTCCGGTCGCTGGGTTTGCTGGATGCCTTCGAACCGGAACGGATCGTCACCGCCAGCGAGGTGGTTCGGGCGGAGGAGTCCCATCCCGACCGCGCCCCGCTGGGCAAGCCGCATCCCTTCACCTATGTGAAGGGCTATTTGGGCCTGAAGGCGCCGGATGAAGCGTGTCTTGACGCCGATTTTCCGCTTCCGGGGGCCGAAGAGGTGCTGATCGTCGGCGATTCCGTCGCCGATCTGTTGGCGGCGCGCCGGATGGGGTGCCGTTTCGCCGCCACCTTGACGGGGTTGACCGGGGAAAAGGCGCGGGCGAAATTTGAGGAATTGGGTGCCGATTACATTGTGGAGGATGTGACCGGACTGCCGGAAGCGATCTTCTGAAACTTTTCGCGAAAAAAAATTGACCATATCCGGGATTTTGGGTCATAATAATAGGGGAAGCCGATGATGGGCTGATGATTGGGCATGCTAAGCAGGCCATCCTGTTCAAACAAAACTTACATATGGAGGGATCACGTGTATGGCGAAGTTTGAATTGCCCGCGCTGCCTTATCCCGCCAACGCGCTGGAACCGCACATCGATGCGCAGACGATGGAGATTCACCACGGTCGTCACCACGCCACCTACGTGAACAACCTGAACGCTGCGTTGGAAGGCCATGCCGCCCTGGCCGAAAAATCGCTGGAAGATCTGATCCGCAATATTAACGAGGTGCCCGAGTCGATCCGCACCGCGGTTCGCAACAACGGGGGCGGTCACTACAACCATACCCTCTTCTGGGAAAGCATGAGCCCCAACGGCGGCGGCCAACCGACCGGGGAGCTGGCCGACGCGATCAACCAAACCTTCGGCAGCTTTGAAAAGTTCCAGGAGGAATTCACCAAGGCGGCCCTCACCCGTTTCGGCAGCGGATGGGCCTGGCTGGTTGTGAAATCCGACGGGAAACTGGCCGTAACCAGCACCCCGAACCAGGACAATCCCCTGATGGACGGCGACAAACCGCTCCTGGGCATCGACGTTTGGGAGCATGCCTATTACCTGAAATACCAAAACAAGCGTCCGGATTATGTGAAGGCCTGGTGGAATGTGGTGAACTGGGAAGAAGTGAACAAACGCTATCTGAACGCCCGCGGATGAGGAAAATTTCCCGGGCTATCCCTCCGGTTTCGACCGGAGGGTTTTTTGTGTCGGTGCAAGAGAGACGGGCGGCTGGACACACTAAGACCAGGGGGTGGAAGAGATGGCGCGCAGGCGTCGCCGCAACCGGCTGCTGGTGCCCCAGGCCCGCGGAGAAATGGATCGGCTGAAGGCACAGGTGATGAGCCGGGAGTTGGGAACGGGCCCGATGAATCCCGGAGAGGTCAAGTTCGAAGTGGCCCGCCGTTTGGGCGTTCCGCTGAAGCCGGAGGACAACGGCGATCTGAAAGCCGCCGAGGCGGGAAAGATCGGCGGTGCCATCGGCGGCCACATGGTGAAGGAAATGGTGAGAAGGGCGGAAGAAGCGCTGGCCCGCCAGATGCGCCCCTGAGGTGAAACGGCCCGGCGACCGGGCCGTTTTCATGTGCAATCTCCGAGCCGAGGAGGCGGAACCGTTCAAATAGAAAAAATCGTTTTGGACAAAAAAAAGATTTGACAAAGGGGGTCCGCTGTAAGATAATAAGGACTAATTAAATTGCATAGCTTGACCCGACTCGTTATCCAGAGAGGTGGAGGGACTGGCCCGATGAAGCCCGGCAACCTTGCCTTGGCACCCACGGGGTGCTTTCCAGGGGCAAAGGTGCCAATTCCTGCAGTGCCGGGGGCGCTGAGAGATAAGGAGCGGGGTATGGATGTTGCGTTTACATACCCTCTTCTTATTCGAAGAGGGTTTTCATTTTATCCAATGCACAGGGAGGGAAGCGGAGTGGACCGGATCGATGTGGCCCTGTTGGGGCTGGGGACCGTGGGAACCGGCGTGTACAAAATGCTCCAAAGCAATCAGGATGTGATCGCACGCCGAACCGGACTCCTGTTCGAAGTCAAGCACATCCTGGTGCGCGATCCGAACAAGAAGCGGAAAGTGGACGGAGTGAAAAACCTGCTCACTACCCGGTTCGAGGAGATCATGGCGACAGGGGTCGATGTGGTCATGGAAGCGATGGGCGGGGTGGAGCCTGCCCGAACTTACATCGAACGGGCCATCCGCTCCCGATGCCACGTGGTGACGGCCAACAAGGAACTGATCGCCAAACATGGAGCGGAATTGGAAAAGCTGGCCCAGGAGCACGGGGTTCAGCTCCTGTATGAAGCCAGTGTCGGCGGCGGGATTCCGGTGCTGGGCACCCTGCAGCATTTCCTGAAGGCGAACCGGATTCTGCGCGTTTCCGGGATCTTGAACGGCACCACCAATTTCATTTTGACGCAGATGGGGGAACATCAGCGCTCCTTTGAGGAAGTGCTGGCAGAGGCCCAGCGGCTGGGTTACGCGGAGGCCGATCCCACCGCCGATGTGGAGGGATTTGATGCCGCCCACAAGCTGACGATTCTCAGCCGTCTCGCCTTCGGAGCCGTGGTGCCCGTCGACGAGATCGCACGGCGGGGCATCACCGATATTTCGCCCGCGGAGCTGGAATTGGCCCACCGGTTGGGGTATAGGATCAAACTGCTGGCCAAGGCGGAGCAGTTCGGGGAGGAAGGTCCCGTTGCCCTGCAGGTGGGGCCCACCCTGGTTCCCCTTTCCCATCCCCTGTCCGGCATCAACGGTGTCTACAACGCCATCCATATCGAAGCGGACACGGTTCAGGACGTGACGCTGGTCGGCCAGGGAGCGGGGGAACAGCCCACCGCCAGCGCCATGGTGGAGGACCTTTGCAACCTTTTCCGTCTCCCCCTTCCCCGGCCGCTGTCCTACCGGCGTCCGCTGGTTCTCCCCGTCTGGGAAGAGGGGGGAGCGCGCTTCGCCTTCATCGAGACGAAGGATCGCCTCGGCTCCGATATCTCCCAACAAGTGAAGGAGCGATTGAAACGGTTCGGAACTTCGGCCGTGGATGTCGCCTGGTTGCCGGGGGACGAGCGAAGCGCGCTGGCGTTGATTTTGCGCCGCTGGGATCCGTCCCTTCAGGAGAAATTGACGGAGGAACTGGAGCTGGAGGCGGAGAGGGTCGTCTTTCGCCCCCTGCTGGGTACGCCGGAGCCCGTCGGCGCCGAACGGGAGGCGAAGATCAGTTCGGCTCAGTGAAGTGGGAAAAGGGACTGCCTGTGTGGTATGATGGCCGCACAGGCATTTTTCTTTTCGCCGGCAACCGGCAGGGAAAGGAACGGAAAAAGATGAACAAAACCGAACAATCTGTGCGCCTAGCCGAAGGGCAGGTGATCCGGCTTCCGGTACGCCGGATGGGGATCAATGGAGAAGGGATCGGATACTTTCGAAAAAAGGTGGTGTTCGTCGAGCGGGCGATTCCCGGGGAGACGGTGTTGGCCAGGGTGTTTGAGGAGGGGCGGGGGTTTGTCCGGGCTCGCCTCCTTCGCGTCCTCAAACCCTCAACGCACCGGAGAGAACCTCCGTGCCCCGTCTACGAGGAATGCGGCGGTTGTCAACTGCAGCACATTGATTACCCCTTTCAGCTCCGCTTGAAAAGGGAGCTTCTGAAGGAGGCCTTTTCCCGTTACACAGGCCTGAAGAATTTGCCCATCGCCCCCGCGGTGGGAATGGACGATCCCTGGCGATACCGGAACAAGGCGCAATTGCCGCTGAAGCGGATCGGCGGGCGCGTGAAAATGGGAATGTATTCCGTCAGGTCCCACCGGCTGATCGAAATGGGGGATTGCGCCGTACAGCATCCGGAAGTGAATCGGACCCTGGAGGAGGCCCGCAGGGTGGTGGAGGAGCTGGAAATTCCGATATATGATGAGCGTAAGCACACCGGTTCCCTCCGCCATCTCGTGGCGCGGATCGGCCTTCAAACGGGGGAGGTTCAGTTGGTGCTGATCAGTCGCACTCCCGATCTTCCCCGGGAGAAGAGCCTGGTGAAGCGGCTGAGGGAATGCCTGCCCCGGCTGGCCAGCATCGTTCTTAATGTCAATCCCCGGCGAACCTCCGCGGTGTGGGGGGAACGAAGCCGGGTGCTGTGGGGGGCGGATGCGATCCGCGAAGTGCTGGACGAACGGATTTACGCCCTTTCCGCTCCCTCCTTTTTTCAGCTGAATCCGGTACAGACGGTCAAACTGTACGACGAGGTGAGACGGGCGGCATCCCTCACCGGGCGGGAGACCGTGGTGGATGCCTACTGCGGGGTGGGAACGATCGGTCTGTGGCTGGCTCCGGAGGCGGGCCGGGTGATCGGGATGGACACGGTCCCCGAAGCCGTCCGGGACGCCCGGGAAAACGCCCGCCGAAACGGGATCAACAACGCGGAATACCACGTGGGGCGCGCCGAAGAATGGCTTCCCCGACGGGTGTCGGAGGGATTTCGGCCCGACGTGGTGATCGTCGATCCGCCCCGGACCGGACTGGGAGGGGAACTGATCGACGCCCTGATCCGGGTAAAGGTGCCACGGCTGATATACGTTTCCTGCAACCCCTCCACCCTGGCCAAGGATTCCGCACGTCTTCTGGAGGGGGGATACCGGATCGGCCGGATCGTCCCGGTGGACATGTTTCCGCAGACCTCCCATGTGGAGGCGGTTTGCACGCTGGAATGGGATGGGGAAAAAGCCTGACCGGATGCAGAAAGGAGAGGGGATGCCGATGGAGAAGGTGCTGTTGACGGGCGGACGGATCTTCACGTTGGATGCGGAAAGGCCGGAGGCGGAAGCCCTGTATGTGGAAAAGGGTCGCATCGTCGCCCTCGGGGACCGCGAAGAGGTGGAGCTGCAGCACGGACGCGCAGGTGTCCGCCGGATCGATCTGCAGGGGGGCTTTGCCGTGCCCGGCCTGGTGGACAGCCACCTCCACCTGGCCATGTTCGGGAGGAAGTTCCTGTTGATCGACTTTTCCCGAACCCGTTCCAAAGAGGAGATGCTTCGGCTGCTCCGGGAGCGGGTGGCGAAGACCCCTCCGGGGGAATGGGTCCTGGGGTCCAATTGGGATGAGAACCGGTTTCGGGAAGGGGAAATTCCCACCCGGGAGGAGCTGGATGACGTCGCTCCCGGCCATCCGGTCCTGCTGACCCGGGTTTGTCACCATGTCCGTCTGGCCAATTCGGCGGCCTTTCGGGCTGCGAAAGTGGCCGAGGATGCTCCTGATCCGCCGCGGGGAGCCTACGGCCGCGACGCCTCGGGGAGGCTGAACGGCTTGATCTATGAGGAGGCTTCCCGGCCCTTCCTCGACGCGCAGCCCCGTCCCACTTTTGGCCAGTGGAAGGAGATGGTCCGACAGGCCGTAAAATACGCCCTTTCCCGCGGGTTGACGGGGGCCCATACCGACGATCTGCGCGAGTTGGGAAGCATCTCCGACACCCTCCGGATTTATCGCGAGCTGGTGAAGGAAGGGAACCCCTTTCGCACCCACCACCTGATCTACCATCCTCATCTGGGAGAGGCGGAGGAACTGGGCATCCGTGCGGGGGACGGCGACGAATGGGTCACCGTCGGAGGAGTCAAGATCTTCGCCGACGGCTCCTTGGGCGGACGCACCGCTCTCCTCAGCAGGCCCTACCGCGATGACCCGGAACGTACGGGCATGGCCGTCCACTCCCGGGAGGAAATGTCGGAACTGGCGGGAAGAGCCCGCAGGATGGGGTATCCCATCGCCGTTCACGCGATCGGGGATCTGGCGGCGGAGCGGGTCATCCGGGTGTTGGAGGCGATTCCCGGTGAGGGAAGAAGGCGCCTGCCCGACCGGCTGATCCACGCCTCGGTGCTGAGGCGGGACCTCATCGCACGGCTGAAAAGGCTGCCGGTGGTGCTGGATATCCAGCCCCGGTTCGTCGCCGGAGACTTTCCCTGGGTGATGGATCGATTGGGGCCGGAGCTTTCTCCCTTCGCCTACGCCTTCAAGACGATGCTTCGGGAGGGATTGGTCTGTGCCGGGGGAAGCGATGCTCCCATCGAACCGATGGACCCCCTGTTGGGGATTCATGCGGCCATCACCCGACGCCCGCCCGGAGGGGAGGGGCCCCCGGAAGGTTATTCTCCAGGAGAACGGCTCACCCCGAAGGAAGCGCTGGCCCTCTTCACCCGGGGAAGCGCCTTCGCCGCCGGGGAGGAAAAGGAGCGGGGCACCCTTTCCGCCGGCAAATGGGCCGACGTGACCGTTTTCGATCGAAATCCGTTGGAGGTCGATCCGGAGGAGCTGCCGGAGGCCCGGGTGATGATGACCCTGGTCAACGGGCGGATCGGTTACGAGGGATAATCAAGAAAGCCGCCTCCTTGGATGGCGGCTTGAGACTGCCGACAAACCTCGGAGCCGGAAATCGGGATGCGTTTTTTCGCCTCGGCTCCGGG
Source organism: Planifilum fimeticola (assembly GCF_003001905.1). Lineage (NCBI taxonomy): Bacteria > Bacillati > Bacillota > Bacilli > Caryophanales > Thermoactinomycetaceae > Planifilum > Planifilum fimeticola. The sequence continues at coordinate 2,795 of NZ_PVNE01000011.1, read as the reverse complement.
AAGTGGCGAGTCGCTCGATGAAAAATCGCTTTCCTCTTGATACGTTGTCAATCGCCGGAAGCCGCTCCGTTTCGGGGCGGCCTTTTGTGTTGGTGCTTCAGGTGCGGGCACTGTCCCCGGGGCAAGCGGTGCAAGGGAATGGCGGGGCGATTCGCTTCCTGTTCAATTTTCACCGAACCGACAGGGTGACGCTGTCTTCGATTTTCTTTCCCCGGTGCGTCAGGGGGCGATGATCGTTGCTGTTCAACTCCACCCGCAGGGTGTGGGTTCCCGAAGGGAGCGAATCCAGGTGGAACCAGGGGGCGTACAGGCGGGCGACTTTCCGACCGTCCACGTATAGATGGGCGTGCCCTTCTCCCGGGCGGGGATCCCCGTTGACCCGTTCCGGAGCGAACCGGAAGTGGGAAGTGGACACGTGGATGTTCCATCCCCCCTTCGCATCCGGCTCCACCTTCATTTCAACCTCGGGCGCCGGCAATCCCCCGGGAACCTCCAGCGGAGCGTGATGGTGGGACATGGAGTGGGAGGCGGATTCGATAGAAGGTGAGGCCGTGTGGTGCGTGTGGGGATGGGCATCCGCCGGGGCGAGAAGCTCGCTTCCCCATCCCAAAAGCCCGTACAGCAAAATGCCGGACAGGAGCCACCCCATGCCGCCCCAGCCGCGCCTTCGGTTGACCGCCGGCCACAATTCAGTCCCCGCGATATAAAGCAGAATGCCCGAGGAAAACAAAAGCGGAATGCCCGCCGCCGAAATTTCCGCCACGGCGAGCGCCGTTCCGGTTCCCAGGGCGGTGCTGGCGGCCAGGATTCCGACGGCCGCCATCGCTTTTTTTCTCTTTCCGTCGGCCACCGCGAGGGAGGCGATCGCCACTCCCTCCGGGAACTTGTGCAACACCAAAGCGGACAACACCGCCAGCCCCAGGCGGGCGTCGGTGTGAAACCCGACTCCCAGGGCCACCCCTTCGAAAAAGGAGTGGATTCCCATTCCGGTCAAGGCTCCCCACATCGCTCCCGGAGAATGAATCTTCTTTTTCTCCCTTCTTCCGAGCCATCGCTGCAACCCGCAGGCGGCAAGCAGCCCTGCGAGAACCCAGGGGATTCCGTTTGGCGATTCGGCCAATCCGTGGGGAAGCATGCCCAGAATGGCCACCGCCAGCAACACTCCGGTGCTGACGGCCAAGAGCGCCTGAAGACCCTGCTGTGACCAGTGTTTTTTCCACCAGATCGCACATCCGCCGAGGAGGTATCCCAGGGCGGAGACCGCCACCCATCCCCAAACCGCCATCGCTTTTCCTCCTTTTGATCGCCACAATCTGCAGGGAGCGGCCCCTCCGGCATCCTGCAGAGGCGGATTGCAAAATAAAGGGTTTGTTTTAGGATGTATGAGACGACTCCGGCGGTTATCACCGGTTTTCCGTTTTGTCGGATTCGATGGGTTCCCCTGGGCGGCGGGCGGAGCACACTCAGCCGACTCCCGCGAGCACAGCGAAACAAGCATGTGTGAAGCGGAGCACGATAACGGTTTGGACCGACCCGACGGCTTTCGTCAATCAACGGACCCTTGGCAGGTCCTATCAAAAATAAAAAGGCAGCCCATGCTGCCTTATCCCTGAAAAAATGAAATGATCGCTTACGGCCTGTGGGTAAACAAGCAGAGGCTTTGAACGGTATGAAATTTACGCGTTCAAAGCGGGGAGGCGCCGAATACACGAATCTTACCTCCTACAAAGCGTAAGCCCCGATTATAACAAACTTGTTAATAAAGATCGCCCTCATTTAACCAACCACTGAGGTTTCCTTGAGTACAAGCGATTCAAAAAACATGGTTTGTCAAAGGAAAACAACGAATCATTCCGACGTTTGGAAAACATCAAGGGCTGAAGCTGATTGGCACGTTGAACTACGAAACAGGGGAAGTGTTTTGCATCGAAGAAGAACGCTATGACGCGGAAACATTTCTTCGATTTCTTCAACTTGTGTTAGAACGCTATCCCACAGGCAAAATAGTGATGATTTTAGATAACGCTCGAATTCACCATGCCAAACTCATTCAGCCATTTTTAAAAGAACACGAAGATCGGTTAGAGCTCGTCTTTTTGCCACCATACAGTCCGCAATTGAACTTGATTGAAGGGCTATGGAAATGGCTGAAATCAGACGTGATTTACAACGTGTTCTATTCGAGTGTGCAAGAAATTAGAAAGAATGTCCAAGCCTTTATTCAGCGAATCAACCAGAAACCAGAACAAACGATCGATCGTTTGTGTGTTCAGTTGTAAATCTTTAATTCAACTTATATACGTTAAGTACCGAAAAGAAGTTTTTTAGTTTTGACATTAACTATTTGATGAGAAAGGATTGAATAATTTGTTGGATTGTGAATCCTTTCATCATCAGTAGTTAATGATAGATACCAAGAGGGAAAGGGGGAGTGAAGGATGGCTAAGTTTGATGATTTTGATTTGGACATTGTTGTCAAAAAGCAAGACAACATTGTACAACCTAATTTAGCTTAAGGAAAATCGATTATTTAGAGAAAATATTTCTAGGGAGAGGAGATCGAATCATGAAGGAAAAAATTAAAATGGTTACTACTTTGATTGCTTTTATCTCATTAATTGTGGTAGGGGGAGTTAGCGCAGCGTCCTATGTTACCTACAAGCTATTTCAAAAACATGATCTGCCAATGTAAAATGGAAGTATGAGTACGAGACATGAGCTGACAGACGAACAATGGGCTGTGATTGAGCCCCTGCTCCCCAAACCGAAACCAGGCCCCGGGCGTCCGCCCGCCG
>NZ_PVNE01000010.1 GCF_003001905.1 Planifilum fimeticola | reverse complement strand
CGATTCCCCCCGAAACGAACACAGCTTTGGATTGTCATGTCAATTCAGGTGGATGTTTTCGTAAGTAGCCGTTTGTATACAGGACTATTTCACAATGCTTCTAGTGTCTAGCCGCTTAACACCACTGGTGTCGGCTGTTGATTTTCCTTCACCCAAGTGCCTTCCCAGCGATAAAAGAGATTCTGCAAGTCGCACCGAAGATCCTGATCGGTCGTCACACGCACTTTCAAATTCGGTGCAAAAGCGTTAAGGGGCTGAAGGTGACTCAGAGATTCCGTCAGGATGATCATCCGTTCGGTAAAGGGGTGCCACTTCAAATGTACCAGTAAATCCTGCATATCCCCCCGAATCACGTAGACGTAGAACAGGTTGCTCTTAAAAGAAATCGCCCCGACAAAAGGCGACGGGGCGGGAACAATCCGGGCTTTCGGGAACTTGGCATAGAGTTGGAAGAACAAAAGGCGTTTTAAAACATCCTCCACTTTGTATTTGACCCAGTAGTTGTCTTCGTACTCTGATATTTGCGTGATCGGTGCTCCGTTTGGTCCCAGGGTATAGATCGGAATCGATTGGTTGTTCCTCCTGATCTCATGCCGAACCAACTTCTTTTCCCTTACCATCCGCTTTCTGCGGTTTTTATCCCGGTTCAAAAACAGGCGCATCAGCTGGGAGCTGCCGATGACCCCGACAGCTCCCAAAGCCTGCAACGCCTTTTGTTCTCTCGGGGATTCCCCGTTCACATACGGATTTCCCCGACCATACACCCGCTTCCAGCACAACTTCCAATCGTGGGATAACGAAAAGGGGCTGGATGCCATGATCTCTAGCCCCCTATAACCCGCGTAATGCGCGTGCGGATCTGTTCCTTCTTCACATCCACGTTCAACACACGTACCAAGACGCGGTCTCCCTTTTTCACGTTCTGGAACTTCAGATGCGGCGCCAAGCTATCCACTCCCGGTTCCAGATTCACAAACACGCCGTATTCACGAACACCGGACACCTTACCAACGTATTCATTGCCTTTGGAAAAACGACCGGCGCAATCCGGCCACGGGTTGGTTTGAAGCGCTTTGGCACTCACTTTGACTTCCTTATTCTCTTTGTCGATCTCCAGTACCTTCACCTTCAAATGGTCGCCGACTTTGACCACTTCGGTCAGATCGTCGATCCAACCGTAGGAGATCTCTTCAATCGGAATCTTTACCTCGATTCCGCCGATGTCGGCACGGACGTAGTTGGGACCGACGTGGCGGACGACGGCGATGATCGTGTCTCCTTCCTCGATTTTCCTCAGGGTAATCTCCGCCATCTGTTCCAGCGCCGCCGTGCGGGAGGCCGTGAACACCCCCGCTTCCCGGTCGAAATTCAGCACCTTGAACGCCACCGTCTTCCCGGTCATGGCCCTCAATTGCCGGATGTTCTCAACTCCCGAAAACTCCAACGGGATGTAGCCGCGAATGGTTCCAAGGGTGACCACCGCACATTGTTTATCCAAGTCCTTATCGATTCCGTTCAGCTTCTCAATCCCCGTTACCGGCGCCTGCAATATGGTTTTATTCTGATACGCCCCGTACACCTTTTTCCAATGCTGATCGACTTCGCTTTCCTGCACTTTTGTCGGATCAAAACCCTCGATGAGGACTTGCATCACATCATTATTGGCCATTTTACATCACTGCTCCTTTTGAAATGAGTTTTGAAATCTTTTAATCCCAAAATCCATCCGAACCGGTGACCGCTTCCCTTTTGATTTCCCTTTTGATGGATTCCATCGATGTTCGCTCTTGGGCCTCACCTCCTTTAAGAAAATCGGGCGGATCCGATTCATTGGACGCAGACTGCACCACATCATCCTCTGATCCTACTGCAACAGGTTCCTTTTTCGCCAATCCTTTTCCCATCGCACGCAGTACGTCGGCCAGCCGCCTTGTGAATGAAGGAGCCGGCTCCCATTCCCTCCGCTCCTTCCAGTCCCGCGGAACGAATTGACCTTTTCCCAATACCGGTTCTTGCATCCGGCCATCTTTCATGATTTTGGCCACATAATGAAACCTCGGCAGACCGTCCATCAACTGGGTGTAACTGAAGCGGCGCTTTTCGTCTTCCGTGTCCCGATAGGTGTTTGGAAATACGTTCGGCAGCAGGATTTTGTTCCGATACGTGCTTTGTCGCACCATCACCTTGTCCTTGCCAAACTCCTCGGCGAATTGTTTGGCGTCTTCCGCCGACAGTCCGCCAAAAGCAATTTTGTTTCGGCAACTGGTCAGGATCGCCTGTTTCATTGCCTTGGGACCGATTTTCCCGGACTCCACCTCCAATTGACCAAGGGATTGCGTCGCAAATACCCCGGCCACTTTGTACTCCGCTGCAAGAGAGAGGAACATCTCCACGTCGGGGTTGATGTACCGGCTGTACTCATCGACGATGAGAAAGTGGGGGATCCGGGTATCCTCCGTTCCCGGGCGACGGAACGTGCCATTTTGCAGGTGCATGATCACAAACTGACCGAATGCGTCCCCGGCCTTGCGGAGCCTTCCCAGGGCCGTGTTCACCGCCAATACGCCACCCTCGGCAAAGTGACGGTCGATGTCCAGGTCGCTTTTCCCGGTCATGATCCTTCGCAGCAGCCGGTTGCTGGTGATGTTCTCCAACTGGGCGCGGAGACCGATCACGAACTGCCGGTATTTCTCCCGCATGGAACCCAGCAGCTCCGACTCGAAAAAATGAACGAGATCGGTCATGCCGTCCCGTTGCTTGAGTTCGCTTACCTTTCTTTCCAGTTCCTGCGGGTCCCGCAAGGTGTTCATTACATCGATGATGTCCATCTTATCGCCGTGCAGTTCCTTGAGCAGTTTGGTGACGTTTCTCGCAGACAGTTCCTGGACCGTTTTGAAAAACGCCTCCTGTTTCCCGAACAGCCCCTGAAGAACGACGACGGTTGCTTCGGCCACGTCGTCGATATCTCCCTCCATGGGATTGAAGCGGTGGCTGGAGGGGAATTCCGGGTCGATGTACAGATAGGGAATGCCCATGGCCTCACTCATTTCCTTGACCATCCGGGCCACGTCTCCCTTGGGTTCGACGACGGACAAACCCAGCTTTCTGCCCCGTCGCTTTTGGAGCAGTAGCTGGTAGATCATCGGCTTCAGGATCGTGGCCGTCTTCCCGGATCGGGTCGGGCCGACGACCAGCATGTGGGTGAAGCAGTCTTTCCCTTGCCAGGTAATGCTGTTTTCGTTGGGCTGGAAGGCCTCCCTCCTGATCAAAACACTCCCCTCCCTTTGGATTTGAAAGGCGTTTTGTCAGTACTTGTAGTAGCCCTTCTTCTCGATTTCCTGCACCGTACCAAGTACGATGGTCGGCAGATCCTGCTTCTCTAGCTCCCGTTGTCTTTTTCTCTCTTCAAAACGTCTTTTTAAAGAGGGTTCCTGTTCCTGTTTCCTGAGGTTCCCGCGTCTGCCATGATAGGAGATCATCCATTGGTTGCAGATGAAGGCAAAATAGACGGTCCCTGCGACTGTCAGAACGAGACCGATCCGCATTACCATCGGCGGCGACAGGATGTCGTCGAATTTCTGCCATGTCTCATAAAGCCGCATCGACAACGCCAGGCCGAAGAAGAGGAGGGTGGCCGCCAGGGACGTCGTGGCTCGGCCTCTCCCTCCTTTGATTAGTTCAAACAAAAACAGAACCGCCATCCCTCCCCCGACGACCATCAGGGGGACCGGCGGCGGCAGATACCATCCCATGAACATGGCGACTCCTTCCACCAGCCCGAACAGTAAAAAAAAGACTTGAATCATATTTGTTCAAATCTCCTTTTATTTTGTTCGACGGTAAGGACGAAGATCAGTTCGTCCTTTAATATGCGTTTCATCAGATTGTACATGTTTCTTTGCGCTTCTTTCGGCAGAGCGGCAATCTCTTGTTCGATGGCTTTCCTGCCCGTGATGTGCTTCGTGATCGATTTCAGTTCCGGTATGATGAGGCTCATTGTTCATTTCCCCTTTCGGTCGCCTAAATGCGTTGATTCGATTGCGTGACAGTTCCAGATAGCAAATGTACTGGCTTTCCCCCAACAATTCCCCGTGCAGGTCCCGCAAACCCGGTTCGGTCAGCACGAGGACCCGGCGCAGTTTTTCTCCAAACCGCTGCAACCGGGGTATGTCTCCCAGGTAGTGGTGAACCGCTTCGACTTTCATCAGATCGGTATCCAGCAGGTTGACAAGGTACACCTCCTCATCTCGGTATCGGGCGATGCATTCAAAACGGGTTCTGTCGGAGGGTGCGAGCCAGTGTACCGGGGCTTGTTCGTCCTGAAAGATTCGCTTGAAATGTCTTTTGTCGGATAGGCGGGATTTCAGGTATTCCACTCCAAAGGCATAATCCATGACGCATAGAGCCCCGTTTGTTACGAGCTTCTTTTCTCTCGATCGTTCAATGAAGTGCCAGATGGAGTCCCTCCCTTTGGCGAAAATGAGGAAGTTTGTGATCCCGGATGTCTCGATTTCTTTGATCATTTTCAACATGTTCTGATCACGGGTGCTTTCCATCAACACGAAAAAGCCGTACTCGGTCCCGTCCGGGCTTATCAACGTACCCTGGATATTTCCGCTGCGGTTCAGTCCCCTGTATCGCGCCTTCGTCTCCCTACTGTCCTGCATCTCCCATCCGTAGGGCGACAATTCCACCATGATGTCGTTGCTCATCACCAGGTACGGGAGCAAGCGGGGAGACACGTACAAATCCTTTGTGCCTTTGGTTACGGGAATTCCCTGTTTTTTCAGGAAAGATATCCCTGCATCCGTCAGTCGGTAATAAGCGGTCCCTCCAAACTCCCTGTGAATCGAGATGATGAGCCCGCTTTTCTTCATCGCGTGCACTTTTTGATATACATAGCTCTTGCTGTTCGAAAAGTATCTCCTCCTCAGTTGATCGGTCGTCAGTATACGATAACGATACAAGTCCTGCAAAATCGCCACGTCCCGTTGTTGCACCCGCTTGACCCTCGGATGCTGCGGCATCGGTTCGCCTCCTTTCAGGTCAGGTCGGGTCCCAACTCCTTGTCTGTTGTTTTTTCCGATTGATCTTCGGGCTGTTATATGAGTACAATCGCTCCAGTATTCGCGATTGTACTCATATAACTTTTCGGATCCTCCCGCTCCTCTTCAGAAAATGAAAAACCCTTTATTGACAAGGGTTTTCCTGCTCTCAAACCGGGTAAGAAATTGAAATCGGATCTTCAACCCGTTTTTCTGTTTTGTTGTAAGGAACAGAGATCATCCACCGGGTAAAAAGCAAAAATAAGAATTTGCCCCGTTTTTCCCATCCTAATTTTTACCCGCAAATTTTCCTCTTTTTTGCTTTTCCTTCCCGCTAAAACCCTTGCAGTTTTTACCCGTTTAATCCCAAAAGCCCTTCACCTTTCCCTCCCCTGTTCCGAATTTTTGCGGTTTTATTTGTTTCTCCCTTTCCTTTTCTTCGGATTCCTGACTCAGCATTTCTTCCATAGACAATTCGGGATATTTGACCACCTCCTTGGGATTTTCATTCATCAGTTTGACAAAGTCATGAAAATTATCCATTTCCATGACGAACATCTGCACATGATCGATACGATCCAAAAACCCCCGTTCCGCCCACATCAGATGATGCCAACTGTCATCCTTGATGAGCAATGTTCGTCGCAAAGCATCTATCAAATATTTGCGATTTCGATTATCCAAGTCACGAGTGCGTATGCTTTTGAAATAATGGGCGACAAACACAGCTGCCCGATCAAACCTTAAATCGATTTTTGACCAGTCATATGCCCGAAGCGTTGCCGCAAGGTAATAGTCCCGTACTTTCGCCCGATATTGAAAGTCCCCATAATAAGACGGCAATCTTCCATCGTAAGAAAACCGGAATACGGGGTAGCCGTGTACCGTCATCGGTTCCGCGGAAGCTATCGGACAGGCCGGCGGCTTTTCTTTTCTCCAGCGTTCCATCTCCTCCAACTCCGCTAAAGAATCCAACAATTCAGCCCGCAGACGCTCCGTATAAAACAAGGCGCTTTTCAGACGAGATTTGCTCATGACATCTCCACCTCCATATTGTATAAGACCTCTCCATCCCGGAAAGATCTCCACCTTCTCCAGGGTGGAGATGGAGAAAAATTCTCCTCCCCATACTCTCCACCTCCACCCTCTCCACCTGGAGAGGAAGAGTTCCATCTCTCCACGTGGGAGGTGATAGGATGTCCACTCCCCTCCACCTTTACCCCCTCTCCATGTGCTCCTCCTTTTCTCTCCATCTTTATGGAGGAAGGTGGAGACCTCCACCTCCTTATGGAGGGAAAGTTAACCTTCATCTCCATAGCCCTTTCTCTTCACCTGATTATTAGGTGGAGGAATGCTCCATTCTCCACCCCTCGCCTCCCTCCACCTGAAAATCTCCACCTCCATCCTCTCCACCCCTCATTCCCTCCACTAATCTGATCGGAAGGCTCCAATCCTTCAGCCTCCCACCAAAAAAGCGGAGATTGAGGCCTCCGCCTTTTTGGTGGAAGCGGGATAAATTATCCCGCCAGTCTCTTCAACTCTTTCGCCGTCTGCCGCGCTACCCATTCCGAAAACCCTTCCTCCATCAGCCGCTTTCTTCCCGGCACCTTCCCCTCCTCCTTCATAATCTTCATCGCTACCTCCAATGGAGAACCGGGAATGGTTTCCTTTTCCCTCTCTCCATTGAAAGTAGAAGCGGGAGTGATTTTCTCCTCCACTTTGCACGAGGAGCAGTTCTCCCGGTCTCCCTCCCTCCGCTCTTCGGCAGAGGTGGAAGGTGGAACCTCCACATTTTTCTTTCCCGCCTTCTCCACCCTCTCCACTTTCCGCCGGGAGGTCTCCTCCTCCACATCCTCCACACCCTCCACACGAGGTGTGGAGGTCTCCTCCTTTTTCTCCACAATAGAAGTAGGAGGAGTCTCCACCTCCACTCTCTCCTTCACCTCTCCCTCCACCCCAGTCTCCATGGTGGAGGTTGTGGAGGGAATAGCATTTTCCACTTCCTCCAACATGGAGGGAGATTTCTCCATTCCCTCCACCTGAGATGAAGAAGCCTCCACAACTCCTACTCCATGTCTTGCTGAGGAGATCTCTACCTCTCGATTTTCGGTGGAGGCAGAGGGCATCTCCCTCTCCACGTTGGTATCTACTCGCCTGTTGTCTTTTCGGCTTTGGCGAAACTGGTGAGCCATTACTCCTTTAAAAACCAAGAGTAGGAAAGGAGTGGCTACCCCAATAACTCGTCCGGCATTGTTATCCGACATCCCCAAGTAATTACTTGTGATGACGAAACACATCCCCATCAGAAAACCCGCCCATGGTGCCCAACCTGCAAGTGGGGTCCCGTTCCTGAAATCTCTTGAAAGCACTATAGACGAATAAACAAAACTCCCATCCCACACAAAAACCCCAACCCATTCGAGACCGTAGTGCAGTCCTGCATATCGCAGAAGTTCCAGTGAATGTGCCCAAGAAATAGTAATGATCCCCAACAAAATCAGAAAATTAACCACAACCATCAGTGATCGCCCGATAAAAACAAATAAAGCTGAAAACATCGGGACAAAATCACCGAACCACCGGAATATTGAGTATAAGGCGCGAACAACGAAATTTGGCGGCCTTTTATCCTCGATCGGCGGCAAATAAGCCATCTTTTGCATTTATTCATCTTCTCCTTTCAACCATCTTTCCAGTTCGTTCTTAAGTATTTCAGCGGATCCAGCGAGTTGCCGTTCATGCGCACTTCGAAATGAAGGTGCGGTCCGGTGGAGCGCCCGTTATTGCCGATCGAAGCGATTTTCTGGCCTTTCGATACGGCTTCCCCCTGACTCACAACAACGGTACTGTGGTACATATGGCCGTAAACAGTGGTCAAGCCGCCGCCGTGATCAATCACGATCACCCACCCGTACCCACTGGCCGGGCCACTTTTTATAACGACCCCGTCCGCCGCGGCTACAATCGGCGTTCCTTCCGGCGCGCCAATGTCCACACCTTCATGCATCCGCCCCCAACGCCATCCAAACGGTGACGTAATCTCCCCATTCGCGGGGAACATCAGTGTTGTGGGGAACCCGCCAACCGTTTCAAATTTTCCACCGACCAGCTTCTTTTTGTACTTCTCGTACTGTTTTGCAACTTCCACCACATAATTCCTGGTTTCAGGGAACGGAGGAACACCTCCGTACTTCCTCACGTTCCCCGCGCCCGCGTTATACGCTGCAAGCGCGAGTTCCAAGTTACCCCTGTATGACTTCAAGTGGCCGGCAATGATTCTCCCGCCCGCATCAATATTGTTTTCAGGCTTCCAACATTCATCCGCCGGATATCCAATTCCCCGGCACGTGCCTGGCATAATTTGCATCAAGCCGATCGCCCCGGCGGATGAGTGCGCCTTCGGATTGAAATTCGATTCTTGGTCTATAATTGCCGCAATCAATGCGGGACTGATGTCGTACCTTGCCGCAGTCCTGTTGATCAGGTCCGCAAACGGTACACCTCCCAAATATCCACTGTATCCGTCCGTCAATTCATCACCGCCGCCCATCAATACGGAAATGAAAACGACGGCGAAACCCAACAGACTGATGACTAGGACTATTACTAAAACCGGCGTTAGCAGAAAGAAAAAAGAAACGGCCTTTCTCATAAGATGATCTCTCCGTTCCCGTTCCGCTCAACGGGATGGTTGACGAGAAAGTCCGTGACCCTGTATTCGCCATCTATCTTTTCCAATTTCACCAAGTAGGTATCAACGCTTTCTTTTTCCTTTCCTTGACTGTCCGTAACTTCCCCCAGAACTTCCACATCCCACACAATAAAGCCGTCCGGTTGACCGGACGGCAAAGATGCCTTCACTTGCTTCCACCGTCTGTTGACCGTTGTTTCCTCCACTTCCTGTGGATACGTGGATGTAATCGCTTTGTACAATTCGTCGGACATCCATTTCCTACTGGCCTCGATGTGCTGAAGCGGCTTATCCCCATCGTAGTTGTGAAACGTCTTGACAAACTCCACAGCGATTTCTTCCGTCTTTCTCCTCACGTCATCATCGACGGAGGTTTCCCCTACAACTCCGCCGTCGTGTTCTTCCCGGTTGTCTTCTTCAAGGACCGTACGCCCGCCATACTTATAAACAGCTGCGTTATCCCGGTCCCTTTTCTCCAGTGTCCGTTCTTCATCGCCAAAGACAACAAGAACCAGGATCAAAGAAAACACCACAGCCCCCAAGACGACCATGGCGTTGACGACGAGCCTCCGTGTCCGATCACTCAACATTATCGGTTTCCCCCTCGCGGCTTGTTCTCCCAACGAAGGACGTTTCCCGGAAGATAACTCTCCAACGAAGCCAAGCCAGGCTCCGTACTCAGCCCATCTGAATCGATCACGGGAAGAGAATCGTTAACCCTTCCCGGTATGGCCTTCTCATAATCTTCCGGCGGTTTCAGATCTTCCAAAGAGGGTAGATCCGGCACCTCACTATCCTTCACCAAAGAATCAATATTCTCTTTGGATCTCAGATCCTTCACAGTGGGTATTCCTTCCAAATCCTCCTGCCGCGGTTCTTTTTTTCCTTTCTCTTGTCCCTCTTTTCCTTTCTTTCCGTCCTTATCCGGCAGTTTCAGCCGGGAAAGACGGGTCGCCTCGGAAGCCACATCGGACATATCGCCTTCTCCCGTGACCATTTTCCCGACTTTGCTGCCGGTGGCCGCTCCGGCCAATGCGCCAGCTCCACCAGTCGCTACGGCTCCGATTACCGCGCCCGCCGCCGTTGTCGCTGTCTGCACCCCGGTCTTGACTGGACTCAACATCGATTTCCGAAGAAGAGCCATCTCCGCCCTTAGCATCCTCAGTTCCCGCGATCCCTCCGAGAAAATGCTGTAAATGCGCTTGCGTAGGAAAAAGACCAGCATCAGAACGATGAACTGGACCACTCCGACGGCGATATAGCTGTTGACGGAACCGAATCCCCTCTCGGCATAGAGCAGGGAGGTGATGAAAAACACGAAAACCGCACCCGCCGACACGAGCAGTTTCAATGCAAGCGGAAGGAACAACTGGGCCATGTAACGGCGAAGTACGCCGAACTGCCCCGGCAGTGCCGCAAACAAAAAAGCAAACGGAGCCACCATGGCGATCCCCAAAAACCAAAATTGAAGCACGATGAGCAGCAGTGCCATCAGGTAGATCGGGACCGAGTTCAAGGCATTCATCCCGGTGTAAAACCAACTGAATACGAACCGTTCCAGGACATACGCAGAGGTCATGAGTTGGTTGCCTCTTTTTTCAACCTCTATTTCCCTGACATATTTCTGTCTTTCATTCCCTGGTTTCATTTTGAGTAGTTCATTAACTCGTTCCCTGCCGATCGCTTCTTCATTGTCTGTTCCGTACTGCATGAACAGGTACGGACGATGAATGAACATCCGTTTGATATTCCGGTTCGTTTCCCTCAGAACCTCTTCATTCGTCCTGTCGTTACCGGTCAGTTTGTCTGCGGAGCCCGTCATGATCAGCCCGCTCGCTTCCGTCGTGAGCTTGTTCGCGTTCATGAGGAACGTACCGTAGTTGCTGAACAGCAGCAGCGCCAGCGTCAGTGCGGTCACCGTCTGAAGGATTGTTCCCAGGGACTCCAATGACGACCGTTTCCACAGGAACATGAAGGCTGCATAAGCTCCCGTCAGAACGGCGACGATTCCGAGGAAGGCGTTGAATAAGCCCTTTCCCTCGCCGAACAACGTCCCGGAAATCCCTGTGAGATTCTGCATCATGGTGTCCAGATGCACGATCACCCGATCAACGAAATCGAACTCGTTGGCGAAATTCCACACCGCCAGCATGATGCCGGTCATCATCTCGTTGTAGCGGAGGATCAGGTTGTTGAACCAGTTGGTGGTTACGTATAACGCTGTAAAAACCGTTTGTTTTTCTGCCGCTGAGATGATCCCGCCAAACGGAATGAGCTTCATCCAAAAACTTTCTTCACCCTCCTCCTCCTTCTCAGCCAAATCCAGATAGTAGTACTCCTTCTGACCGGAGTTATCTGATCCGAACAACGTGTCCAAAATCCCGACCTTCCCTACCTTTTCCCGTTCGTCCCTCAATTGCTGTTGATCTTCGCCCTCTGCCAACGTAATTCCCGGAACGGAAGCCAAAACTGCCACCAGCATCAGAACCGCGATGATTCGTTTAATGTTCATAGTTTCGGCCAAAAGAAAAACCCCCGTTTCCATCTGGAAACAAGGGTCGGGCCGATTCCCTCCTCTCAATCTATTCGGATTTCCGGAAACCTCAAGAGGCTGAAACGTCACTCCTTCATCTCGTGTACCGTTACCCCACCAATCTCCTCCGCTTTTAGAACATTTTTTCGTTCAGGAAACAAGCGGGAAAATGTTATTATTACTTCAGAACGATTTGTAGCCTTCCATTTCCCGTCTTCTTTTTCCACAAGCAAATAATCCACGTATGTTTTATCATTATTCGGATGGTAATACTTTATGCGATAAAACAGTTTCCCGTCTTCGTAGTACTTATCATACCTTTCTATCAAATATCGCTCACCCATCTTCTCTTCCGCTCCTGGGAATTCATGTCTCCCAGGTTTAATGATATTGTACTTTATATCTTTCTTTATCTCCTCCTTAAACATTACTTTGCTCTGTCTATCATCATCTGCTTCAACCCTAGCTGCAATCCACTCATACACTATTTGATCCGCCGCCTCAAGATCCTTTTCCCTCTTCAATCTTTCGGCTTCAGTCACTGCTTCTGAACCCTTCTCCTCACCCTCCTCGCCGTATACCGTCAACAAAAATGTCGTGGCGGCAGCCGTCACCGCGACTGTCACCGCCACGACGATTCCGTATCTTTTTATTACGCTCCTGATCCGGTCCACTCTTCTTTCCTCCTATGATGCGTGGTTTTTCTTTTCCCGTTCCCGCTCCTCCTTCGTCGCCGTGGACGAATCGAAAGCATCCAGCAGGTCCCTGAACACCGGATCGATCCGAATGACGGCGGACCGTCCGTAAATATCCTGGAACAGAGCCTCACCGCGTCTCAGGTTTTTCAACGTCTCCACATTGTTTTCCGTCCGGGGCAGGTTGAAATAGTCCAGCATCTTTTCTGCTTCGCTCGTCTTTCGGAGACCGAAGCTGAACTTCATCCCCATGTTCGCGACCTCTTCTTTGTAGTCCGAGGCATTCTGCGTCCCTTTCAGCAACGTCGTGTTGTAGTAGCGGCCCTTCCGAACGACGAAGTTCAGCAGCTCCGATCCCACCGGACTGCGGTCGATGCTTTCCGCCTCGTCCTGCAGGATGATCTTGTGCCGGTGCCGGTCTTGGTTGAACATGTACTGCTTGGTGAAGGCTGCCAAAGATATCAGAATCGCTTCCGAAATCTTGTGCGAAATCCGGTATTGCTTAACCTTTTCATCCGGCAGGTTGAGATTCTGCACCATGATCACCTGAAGTGGCTTCTCCACCCGCAACACCCGGTAGTCCTGTCCCGGCTCCCCGAACAACAAGCGGGCCAACTGGTTCCGTCCCAGCGTTTCCAGTGTCGATTTAAGCCGTTCCACCTCTTCATGGCGCGTTTCGGACATGTTTTCCGGCTTGTTATCGTATAAATCCCTTACGTAATTGATGACAGCTCCAATGCAGGGGTCCTTTTCTTCGCTCGCTGCTTCAATCGCTTCACTTAAAATTGTATACTGGTGATCTTCAATGTCAACACCCGCCAAATATGCGAGTATGTCCATAGCAATGTCTTTTGCTTCCTCCAAATTTACACTTGTCCGGAAAGGATCCAGACATCCGGCATCCGCTTCGCTCGATCCCAGCGTCCAGACGGAAACATGCTCCTTCGGAATGAACGGCAGACCGTTGACCCACTTTTTCCGGTCTCCCTTCGGATCAATGACCAGCGCCATCGAACCGGTCAACACGGACAAATACACAAGCAGATTCATGAGAAAGGACTTGCCTTTTCCCGTTGCCCCGGCCACCATGATCGAAATGGAATCGATCACGTTTTTGACCGAATCAAAGGCTTTGGCGGCGAGATCCGGTCGGATGAATACCGGACGCTTTAGATTCCTCGTATATCCGATGTAGAATCCCTGTCCGTCTCCGATGTTGGTCGTCGCACCGAACATCATCCCAGCCAAGACACCGGGTTCCACTTCGATCCTGTAATCCTGGTTATACGGTTTAGACCCTGGGATCGTCTCCATCAGGAGATTGATCTGTTCCCCGTAGGGGGAAACGATCCGAATGCCGAACTTCATGAGTTCGTTTCTCAAGCGATCCACCCGGGACTTCAGTGTTGCTTCGTCCGGAGCGTTCACTCGGAAGACGAACGAACAGGAATAACCCGGCTTGCCCGAACTTCGGAAGTAGCTCTCCATCTGAATGGCGCCGCTCTCTGATTCGGAAACACTTAAATCGACGTTCGTTCCTCCTTTCTGCGCTTCCTCCCGCTGATCCTGGAACTCCAGCCGCACATCGCTCAACCGCTTCAGCATCCGCGCGTTAGTCTGATGGTGCGCTCGGACAGATATGCTGACGGGAAACGGAAGAACCGACTGAATGTGGTACAGCCACTCGAAACCGGGGTGGTAATTGACGGCGTCCATATCGTGACAAACCAAGTACTGTACATAGGTCTTTTGAACTTCGTTGTCGATGATCTTACTCAGCAACAGGGTTTTCGGTCCCACTTCATCGACATTCGCGTTTTGCAGGTCGAAAAAGGCTTCATCATTGGGACGAATCGCCCGATGGACCTGCCCTTTCTCATCTTCTCCCTTTACCTCGATCCCCGCCGAAAAGGACTCCCGCATCTTCACATCGTTGTTGGCGACTGAAAACACCTTTTCAATCAGATAGACCGTTTCGACCGCCGTTAGTTTCCGCGCGGCACAGGAAAAACCCCCGCGGACTGTGTCCAGCAGGCTGTCCGCCTGCTCCCGATAGGCGGCAATATCGGTTGTGGGAATATCGTAGGGTTCCAATCCCGCCGCCCGGTACACCGGGGTTTTGAACCCTTCGATCATCTCCCGCAGGGAACTGATCAGATTCGTTCCCATGTTGCCTTCCCTATACTGATTTCTTTTCGGGTCCAACTGGATCCCAAGATAAGCACGGTATTCGTTGGACTCGATTCGACTCCGCTGTTGCGATACGGCCTGTTTCTGCTGCCGCAGAAACTCGATACCGTAATCCCGGAGCGCGTAGTGATCCTTCGCGATCCGTCGGATGGTCTCCTCACATACCTCCGTCACATCTGTCGGATTCGGCACCACGAGAAAATGAAGATCGTGTTCGTTGTTCCGGAGAAAAGAGAGTTGATTCTGAAACGGCCACATCTTCTCCTCGTCCTCCCGGAAATCATAGCCAAACCCTTCGATGCCGTAGTATGCCCATACAGTACCGTCGCGACCAAACACAAGGTTCCCGTCCAGATGCTTGACGGGAAATTCCAGAATGCTTCGCATGAGTTTGCCTCCCTGATCCGTTCAGAATTCGATCGTCTCCCACCCACCGTACAAGTCGCTGTGGCACTGATGCCAGCGTTCGGGATCACCGGGAAGATTCCCGGTACGTGAAGTATCCCCGGAAACCGTAGGAACCGGGTTTGGGCAGCTCCCGACCTCGGAAATAAGTGACCCGTCTCAGCCGGCGCCAGTGATACAGGAGAAACGAACGGAAATACGCCAGCGGTACTCGGCCTTCGGTACCGATATCGGATAGCAGATACGATAAAACACCGGGGAACACCACCAGAATCCCCACCGGGGTCGCCCGGACGGGCGCACCGATGATCGGTGTGAAATAAAGCAGGAGCTCCAACAACCCGAAAAAGAGATAAAAGAGAACCGATTTCAAACGAATCGGCCTCCCCAGTCTCTTTCCGAATATCTGATAGATCTTCCGTTCGAATTTGAGAAAGCGATTGATTACATAAAGAGGTACCCGTTCCACATTTCTCACCTTTTCCCGAGGTTCAGTTTCTCACCCAACCACTCCGAGACGGGTCGGATGACGTCGGGGTTGAACACGAACACTCCGATGAACGCCAGACCGATCAGAGAGCCGATCATGGCAATCCACGCCCGGCGATACCCGGTAACTATTAGTACGACGATCAGTGTGAAAAACAGAACGTACTGAACCTGCTCCTTGAACCACTCGAAAAGGGCTTCCAATGTCACGATTGTCTCCTCCCTTTTTTTAGTCGCTGTCCATGGACCGGACAACATAACGCTGATCCTTCTGCTCAACAACAAGATCATAATTCGTTGCGAACCGTGCACCTGAAACGGGATCTTGAAACACCACTTCGCACACTACAACGTACTGGTTTTTAGCTTCACCCTCATACACGTCTGCCCGACGCACCTCAACGAACCACATAGCTTGATTTAAACCGTTCAGATGTTTTTTGTCCTCCAGGAAATACGCCAGCTTGTCTTTCGGGTCTTCGGCGTAGCTGGAGAAAAACGTTTCCAGGAAGAGCCGGATGTTCTGAGCCGTACCGCTCTCCGCCTGTTTCAGATTCTTCTTCGTCTCCTCGGCCTTAACCGTCGTCTGTTCATCGATGAAGGTGAACTTCGGCAATTCATAGACACCATAAGAGGTTCCGTTGTACTCCACCGGTATCGTTACATACTGTTTGCCCGTTCCTTCTCCGGACACCCCGCCTTTGATCTCGTAGATGACCGACAAGGTGATGTATGCCCGGTTTTCCCCTTTTTCCTCAACCCTTTTCACCGAAGAGCCCAGGTACCGGCTGTCAGAGGCCAGGTTCTCCATCTCCAATCCCCCGTAGGGGTCCAGCCCCTCCGCCAAATACCATTTCAACCGTTTCTCCCGCTCCTTCTTTTTCCCCCTCTCCCACGTAAAATACTGGGCGGTAAAATTCCGGGCGAAATCGATCGCTTCCGGTTTGGTCGCAGGGTTTACCTCTTGTTGAACGACCGCCTCCAGCGGCCTGTCTATACCCTCCGTGGGAGGAGTTGTAACCGTAACTGTGACCACCAGGAACATAAACCCGTAGGACACCCAAAAAATCACCACCCCGATACGACGGGCGATATAGCCTCGCGGACGAGGCGGTTTTTCACGTTTGGGCGGATGGGGCTGAAGCCACTTTCTAATCATCATTTTTCGCTGCTCCCGTTTCCTTTGTCGGCGTTCCTTCTTTTCCTCTTTGCTTAGCAGCCCTTGCTTGGTACCCAGTTCGAATCACCTCTTAAAATCGTCTTCCCACGGCGGTGCTTGTGCCGATCAAGATAATGATCCCGATGATAAGCAATACCGTCCGGGTTGGGCCGAATTCTTCCAGCGAGATGTCATACAGGTTCTTGCCGTGCACCTGCATCGCCTCCCAAACCGGTAAAAGGGAAGGAAATTGATCCAGAATAATGCTGCCCACAACCAAGATCACAAAGACCATCAGCATCCCGAAAAAGATATCCCGCAACAAGATTTTCTCACCCATCCTTTCCGCTTTCTGCTCTGCCACGTGGATGGCTCTTCCATGGAAACAGATGGAGCGTTAACCCAATTCTTTGCATTCTTTTCCTCCTTCCTTTCCTTCAATCAAAAGAACGGTCAAAAGAAGATTTGAAAAAAGGGATGAAGCTTCTCCATCCCTTTACCGATCGGGGAGCAGGATATTTTTTATTGATCAGCCAACATCTCTGCTTCAATGATGTAACGTTGCTGCGGCGAATTCGGCGAGTCGAAAGGATAGCAAGTGTACCCCACAACTACCGGTTCGCCGGTCCGCCTGATTACGGATCGGTCATCTTTGTCCGCGATCCAGGTCCTTCGTACCCGGTATACAAATCGCCCGCGATCCGTCTCCAAAATAATCAGATCTCCCAGCCGGATCTTTCCGGCGTGACGGAAAGCCGTATTTCGATGTCCGGCAATCCCGACCAGTTCCGCTTCCCCCGGCATGCCGAGGTTATGCACTCCGACACCCTTGCTCAACTGCGCATGGTCCGTCCCGGCCCACATCGGAACCTTCAATCCAATCGACGGGATTCGAAGCGTTCCGATCCGTTGGCCCCGCTTCGGACGCTTCTCCCACGTGATGGTCCGCGGTTCCGTTTTCGGTTCATCCTCTGAACCCGATATCTCAACGGTATTGGTTGCCTCAGCGGTTTTGCCATAGAATCGTTCAACCTGCCGATGATTTTCCCAGTACATCCATCCGAGGTATCCGGTCAGAGTGATCGCCGAGGTGAAGGAAATTGCGGCGATTGTTCCCAATACCCAGCGCCGCATCCGTCATCCGTCCGATTTCCGCCGCATTCCGTAAAGGGCTGCTCCTCCCAAGCCGAACAGCCCTCCGATTATCTGAACCAAAGGCAGGGGAGAAAATCCGGTCTTCGCCATTTTCTCCCCCTTCACTTCCCCATCGGCACCGCTGTTGACGGACCGGGACTTTCCGTCGAATTTTCCGGCGGATTCGGCTTTCCCGCCCGTTCCGGCCGCTGTGATACTGTCTTTGCCGGAAGTGTCGGACGAGGATTCGGATACGGAATCTTTGTGGATTTCGTGTTCGGTTTTCGCTTTCGGTTGGGATTTCGGTTCCGATTCTTTCTCGGGTGTCGGTTTAGGATCAGGTACTGGTACGGGACTGATTACCGGTTCGGACTGAACTGCTTTCGGCGCGGGAGACACGGGTCCGGGTTCACCCGATTTCTCGTCCTTTTGGGACGATGGAACAGGATCATCTTCCGTCATCAAGTCGGGTTGTTCCAGCGGCGTTTCAGGCGTTTCAGGTACGGAATGTTCTTTCCGTTTCGGAGCCTTCCGGATTTCCCCCGGAGGGATCAAGGCATCCTGCGCGGAATCAAGAACGCCTTCCACAAGCGGGAGCGGACGGCTATCGTCCGCATAAGCATCATAGATTCCGCTCCCGACTAAAGCCGAAGAGAGCGCGGAAAACATCAGGACAACCACTTTTTTCTTACCCATCGCTTACCTCCTGACAGCTCCCCGATCGGCAAAAGGATGGAAAACAAGAAAAACGGGGCCGGATCGGGGATGATATAATCCCCGTCCAGCCCCTTTTTATTAATTCTCGTTTTTTATCCTGTGAAAATCCATGCTACGATGATGACTATGAGACTTATCCGTACCAAACGGTCCATAACCAGAAAGCCGAAACGCGAAACGGAAATTCCGATTCGCATTGGATTCGGATACAACACCTGCACCTTCCCGGTCAGCAAATCCCCCGCCACGTGCGCCAGTATTCCCAGAGTTACGGCAAGGGCATGGGGCTGACCGATGAAAGGCCAGAGGAATAGGCCCGCTATTCCTGCAAACAACAGCGAGTGGGTAAATGTCCGATGTCCGACCAACCGATTCAGTGAGATTGACACAAAGGGGAGCATCCTGCCGAATTTGGAGCGCGGTTCATCCAAATCGGGAATCACTCCGGCAATTCCACCGATTATGGCTCCCTTCAAGACCGACGTGACTGCATATCCGGCAAGAGCACCGGACAACATGTGCGTCGTCCATTCGATTTTTCTCACCTCCTTTCTTTTCAGCAAACTTAAAAAGGATATGATATCAGGCTCTATTTGTATTGTTATATATATTTTACATTGATATGTTTGCGATTGACCAAAAGTATTCGCCAAAAGTTACGGACCAACTTCATACTTTTTTCGAGCGGATGAACTCCAAAAAGTCCAGCCCTGTTCGCCCACCCTCTTTGACCGTGATCATCTCCGCTTTTAGATCGAAATACGGAATCGACTTCTTTCCTCCCGACCATGCCCTTTCCATGGCTGGCTTCAGCTTCTGGAACGGAATGACGAACCATTCCGCATGCTTGATCATTTCAAGCAGGATGAAGGCCACACCACCCTGCTCGTGAAAACTTTTCAAGTATCGGTACTGGTGCTCTTTCACCAAGCTGAGGTCGAACCGTGTCCGCTGTCGGGTGGATTTCACTTCGAAAGCAACCGGACGATTATACGCAATCCCGACAAAATCAACGGTGGACTTTTCCCGGTAGAAGGCCCCGTTTTTACCGATCGTCTTCGGCACATCAACTTCCTGGATACAGGATCGTCCCAGTGCATTGTACCGCTCGATCACCTCCCTTATGAAAGCTTGTGTTCGCATTCCACGGTTGGAAGGACTCATATTTGCGATAGACAAGATGAACATCACCCTCCCGTCGGACTAGAAATCTGAAATAGTGCACCAATGGGGCTGAAAGGTGGATAGGCCAGGCTGGGATCATCACCCCTGGTTTCATCCTCTAGCCCAACCTCCCCGGGTAAAGGGAAACCGTTCGGCAAGCGGATCGCGGGTCCGTGCGATTCGTTCTCCAGCCCCACCAAGCACCTGTTGGGCTGAAAGGAGACTTGATGGAGAGAATGCATCTCTCCTGTCTACCCTATGTTGTAACGGGGCCCCTGATCCGGCAGCTCATCCCATGTCCTACCGTCCAACATCCGTCCTGTAAGATCTTTCCGAACACCTCCCCATTGCTTGAAAAAGAAAGCGACATTTTCTTTGATGCACTGATCCCTTATCTCCCTGACCCATTGGCCATCCACTGACCGAGCACCCGGGCCGGACTCTCCACCAACAATGACCCAGTGAATCCCTTCCAGATTTAAATGTAAAGGCCCTAACAAAGGTTCACAGGATAAAAAGCGAACTTGTGTAGGTACATTTCTCAAATGATCGACCCGTTCGATTACCCTCATATTCTCCACACTGGTTCCCATCCAAATGTTCGACGTCCAGTTCAAACGATCCGCCATCGCTGCGACCCGTTCCGGCCTTTTGGTCAGAACCTGAAAAACATGTTGAGACGAACGATTCATAGTTTCGAAAACTTTCAGGATAAACTCATCGAGAACTTCTGGATGGAAAAGATCTGACATGGAATTGACGAAGATTTTTCTTGGCTTCTTCCATCGAAGAGGTAAATCGATCAAATCCCAATGAAGAGTGAGTTGAAAACCGTTCCGGTAACGCTCCACCCCCATTGCCTGCAAACGCCGGGCCATTCTCTCCGCGTAACAGTTCCGGCACCCGGCACTCACCTTTGTGCAGCCGGTCACCGGGTTCCAGGTTGCATTCGTCCACTCAATCTCGCTTTGGGGGTTCGCCATTATTAGTCTCCTTTCTTCATTCGGTCATCTTGGAGGCTTCGGCGACGGTATATATAGAGAGTGAGAAAGGACACCATCGCCCGATCCCGGAAAAAGCCCGTGATAACAGGCTTTTTGGACGTTTTAGGGTGTTCCCATATGGCGACACATGTGTTCCCAAATGGGAACACCCCCTTTCGACACTTCCCCCTTGGTATACGGCTTTTTTGAAAAAAACTAGGGTCTTTTTTGCGCCTCTTTTTTGTACTTCAGGTAGGTCTTCCTCCGATACAATTTTCCGTATTCGTCCCCCTTATGTAACCACAACTTCCAACTGAGGAAGATCTTCCTTTTCTCAAACTTGTCGTTTACTAACACTAATCGGGACAATGTCGCGTTGATCCTGTTTCGATCTCCGCACAGGGCGATTTCGGGGTTCATAAAAAACGGACGTTCTGAAACAGCCCTGCCGAACTCCCTCAATTCATGGGCGTTGACGAATTCGAAGATAATCCCTTTGTTAATCAACTCGTTAATCATCGTACTGGTTTTTTTTACATTGCGGTTTAGGCGCCTGGCAATTTCCGAAACCGTTAAAAATTGACCCGTTTCAGGGTCGACAATTGCGTTGCTGTGGATTTCAATCAACGGATGCAGCGAATAGATGAACGCCAGTTCCGCATTGGTTAAATACCGGCTCTGTACGAGTATTCCGATGTTTTCCTTGATCGATTGTACAAATCCGGCTTTGTTGGTATCCCGCTTTTTGACGATTGTAAATCCCTGCTCGTTGGCTTTCCTTTCTTCCGCCGCCACCAGTTCAAGGTTTACCATGGAGCATAAATCCCGTTTTCTGGCGTTGTAATCCGTTTGTTTAATTGCTTGTTTCAGGTCCATCCGTTCCCCCCTCGTATTCGAAAACAACCCAGGATCCCAGGATTGAAACTTCTGATCCTGGGTCCTGGGTTGTCTATTGGTCTTCTGTCTTTGTCGTTGTTTCTTCTTCAAGGACACGAACACTGTCCGCTACCACTTCCGTTACCAGGACTTTCCGACCGTTACGTCTAAAGCTTCGTACTTGCAGTCGGCCTTCCGCCGCCACCATGTGGCCTTCCTTCATGTGTTTCGCCACGTTTTCCGCTTGTTTCCGCCAAGCTACCATGTTGATAATATCCGTGTCCCGATTTCCCCGCTGATTGACGAAAGGACGATCCACTTCCAGTTGAAACATAGTGACCGCCACTCCGTCGGAAGTATGCATCAATTTTGGAGCCGAGGCCAACCGACCGAGTAATATCACCCGGTTTAACATGGTCGGGGGCTTTGGGGGCGACGGTCTTACGGGTTTTGGACGACATTTAGAAGCTGAAGTACAATCATGTAAATCGGGACGGCAAGAACATGGATGTGCAGATAGCCATCCTCCACCTTTTTGACGGACTTGATCTCCTTGATATACGCCAAGAATCGATTTCCCGCCGTATCCGTACTTTCCAGAACCTGACCCGCGTAATAGTCACAGTTGGTGCTGTCAGCTCCGTTCAGCTTGACTCTGGCAGTTGCCTCAACTTCATTCGCCATTTTCATAGGATCACCTCCTTGGCTGCTGTCTCCGCGACAGCAATTCGCTGCGCCAACCGCGTGTTCCGCTGACTGATCCTGTTGTTCTGAATCGCCATATTCATGGCCTTTTTCGTTCCGATGAAGACAAGTCTTTTCTCCGCCCGTGTCATGCCGGTATATATCAGGTTTCGGGCGAGCATCACATAATGACTTGTCGATACCGGAATGATCACGACGGGAGCCTGCCCGCCCTGGGATTTGTGGATCGTAATGGCATACGCCAACTGCAACTGCTTCAAATCTTCCTTGGTGTAGACAACTTCCCGGTCCATGAAATTGCAGATAAGAACATCCACCTTATCCCCTTCGTCATTGGTCATTTGGGTGATATCTGTAATGATACCGACATCCCCGTTGAAAACGTCTTTTGTATAGTCGTTTTGAGTTTGGATCACTTTATCGTGCTGGCGGAATGTGGTCGTCTTGATCTTCCACTCTTTTTTTGTCGGATGAGGCGGGTTTAAGGCTTGTTGCAATTTCTGATTCAGGATTTGCGTCCCGATCGGGCCTTTTTTCATGGGGCTGAGGATCAAAATGTCCGCCGTGTCGTATCCCAATTGCCTGAAGCGCAGGGCACTCTTGACGATCAATTGTGTAATCTTTTCCGGATCTTCTTGGTGTATGAAATACATGTCTGATTTGCTCTCATCAATCAAGAGCGGCTTTCCTTGGTTGACACGGTGGGCATTGGTGATAATCTGGCTCTCCTGCGCCTGCCGGAATACCTCCGTGAGCTTGACACTGGGTAGCCCAGCTTCGATCATGTCCTTTAACACGTTTCCCGGATTTACCGACGGCAATTGATCCACGTCACCCACAAAAAGCACCTTGGCATCCGTTCTCACGGCATCCATCAGCAAGAAAGCCAACTGCACATCCACCATGGACATTTCGTCGATGATGATCAACTGGTGCGGTAACGGATAATCCCGGTTGAAATCCGGTTCACATCCGACCCGGTATCCGATCAGCCGATGAATTGTGGACGCCTCATGACCGGCTACTTCAGCCAATTTGCGGCTGGCCCGGCCTGTTGGAGCCGCAAGAGCCACATCATGATCCGGGTATATCTTCTTGTAAATATCCAACATCGCCCGGATAACCGTAGTTTTCCCCGTTCCGGGGTTCCCGGTCAAGATCATAAGCTGTTCCCTGAAAAGCTTTCGAATGGCTTCCCGTTGCTTTTCGGCCAGCACAATGTTGTTCTGCTTCTGGTACCACTTGATATGGTTTTCGACCAAGGGCATAGCTTCGCCATCCCTGGAACCTCTCATTTCCGAGAGTTTCCGGGCAAGATCCTTTTCGTATCGGTACAGAGATTTGGGATATACACAATCGTCTTCAATTACCAATTTCCTGTCTGCCAAATAGTACAGACTTCGGGCGATTTCGTTTGCGCTGACCTTTTCGTCCGTGTTGTGGTTCAAAATCCGTTCCGTTTCCTGTATCAACTCATCCTTTGGCAAATAGCAATGTCCCGAAGTGTAACATTTTTCTTTGAGGACAAAGTCCACACAGGCATCGATGCGGTATCTGGACGAAGGGGGGATCCCGATCTTCCTGGCGATTTCGTCCGCCTTCAGAAAGCCGATCAGATTCAGTTCCGTCAGGTTGTACGGGTTTCGTTTAATCACTTCCACCGTGTTCGACCCGTATTCCTTGTACAGCTTCATTGCCATGTTGGTGGTAATACCGTATACCATCAATTCTGCCATGATATTCTGTACCTCGAAAGTGGATCGAACACTGTCTACGATTTTCCGGGCCTTCTGTTGACCGATACCCTTGATCGGCAGGAGACAATCTTCTCCCTCGTTCGTAATCCTTTGCAAAGCCTCTGCCCCCAAGCGGGCCACGATCTGTCTCGCTTGTTTTTCCCCGCATCCTTTGATCAGAGGTGAGGCCAGAAAAGCAATTGCTTGCTCCTCAGTTTGCGGGATCGGACGTTCCCAACGTTCCACCGCCAACTGCTTCCCATATTTCGGGTGATGCTCCCATTCGCCGTAAACCGTCAGTTCTTCGCCTTGTTCCACGCCGTATATGGAACCTTTGATCGTCATATCATCATCGCCGGTTGAAAACTTTGCAATCAAGAAATCGTCTTTTTGGTAGATGATTCTACCGACCTTCCCGGTGTAGGTTTCCATCATTCAACCAGAACCTCATATTGCAAGGATTCGACGATTTCTTTGACGATCTCGGAAGTGGTTATATTACTTCGTACTTGTTTTAGGCGATGACGAACCATTTCAAACAGGCAAACTGGAAACGTCTCTTTCTTACGGCATATGAAGGCTTTACACTGTTGAACCAGACGTTTCAGGCGGCTGTCACTGGAATCGATGTTCTCTTTGATCTCGTTCACTTGTTCAACCATCGTCTTCGACTCCTGCTCGACTGCTTCAAACCGCTCCTTTTTCTTTTTGATGTCGTCAGTTGTGTTCGCCTGATGCAGGAGCTCGCGGGCCTCGCGAATTCTGTCTTCCACTAACCGGACTTCTTCTTCGAAAGCCACTTGCACAACGGGCTCCATTTCCTCTTCTGTGGTTTCAAAAAAACGTTTCAGTTGATCTTCCGGGATGTTGTTTCGGGATACAACTCTGATCACATTGGGGGTGGTTTTGATCAGGTGCCACAACGTGGCTGGGAGAGTGTGAAAGTTGGGGAGCAATTCGACCAGGATATACCCCGGCAGAACACTTTTCATACGACCCTTCGCGTTCCTTTTGACCGTTTTGATTAAAGACTGCACCCTGCGGATGCTTTCCCTGTATGTTTCCCGCAGAGTGTTTTGTTCCGCGCTTTGACCAGCGGATTTCCGGAGTTCCGCATACTGCATTCGGAGATTCCCGAGGTATTCATTCAGTCGTTTTAGATGTAGATGGTAGGAAACGGCATCCGGATCAAATGTCGACGGCACATCCTCCTGAGCATCCGGAAGCACATGGGTGACGGATTCCATGGCGTAGACGGCCTTCACCATCCTATCTCCAGCCCGGTTCAGTACTGTCAAAAGCATTTGTTTCGCTTCGATTTCCTGCCCGGTTCGTACCTGCACGGCGAATACCGACGACATGTTTTCACCCTCCTTTGAAAGCGGTTCTTCCCGTTCTCTCAAGACCGGGGAATGGCAGGGAGTTCAGCCTTCCGCCCATGTCCTCTTTGCTCCCTCGCCCTCTCCCATCTCGTCCAGCACGGCGCATATTTCATGCGCCCATTCCGTCTGACCGATCGCCACCGCCAGCCGACCCATTTCATGCATCTTGTGAACCGCCCAGCAGTGCTCCAGGTTGGCGTCTAGTGCTTCTTCCCAGTACTCCCGGATCGAATCCGGAATCCGACCGTATTCCTTTTCGTGTGCCCGGATGTTGGCGATGGTGAACTCGAACCAGTGCTTTTTGTGCTTGTAGTGCACGATCCAGTCCAAGGATGTATTCCAGTCATTGATTTCATTGACGCTGAGCCGCATCCGCAGTTTCCTGTTTTTCCACCACAACTCCGCTACTCGCTTGTGGACGGGCTCCATCATGCTTCCTCCCGGTACGCCAGTGTGATATACTGGCGGTGATTGGGGTTTTTTCGTGGGCCGTCATTACCCGCGGCCCTTTTTCTGTGTTCCGCCGTTCAGATCCGCTGCCATCCGCAGAATTATCAGCCGGATCTCCTTCGGGATCGCCTGCCACTGGCCGGCCTTGACTTTTATGACATCGCCTCCTCGTGAACAACTTGACGACGATGGATTTCATTTGGCGATCACTTCTTTCCCATTCTGTTCATCTGCCTTTTCCGGTCTGGAAAACAACAAGATCCGCAGGGCCTCGACCATCCGCTTCATGTCCGGTTCATAGGTGAATTGAATTGTGATGCCCTTGGGAGCCTTGAGCATCGGAATTCCTCCTTTATCCGGTTTGGGTGTGGGCATCGGGATTGTCTCCTTGAACCACGTCATCCAACATTTCGTTGTTTATCTGTTCAAAAAAAATCTTGCGTACAGGTTTTTCAAAGAGATCAGCAATCGCCAATGCCAGTTCAAGATTAGGTGTCCTCACTCCTTGTTCAATCATTCCATAGTAGCTAATCGTAATATTTATGCCGAATTTTTCACATAGTTTCTCCACCGTATCCCTTTGCGACCATTTTCTTTGTCTCCGTAATGCAATTAAGTTTTGACGACGTGGCATATTTTCACCCTTCCAACGTTTTGTTGTTTCTATCATATACAACATTATGTTGATTGTCAACCACAAAAACAACATTTTGTTGAATATGATCAATAACGTTTACGATACAACTTTGTGTTGTATAATATATCGGAGGGGATGATTACAATGGGGCTATTTGCGAAAAGACTAAAAGCGCTGAGGATAAAACATCATATGTTACAAAAGGATATGGCGAAGAAATTAGGAATAACTGTAAGCGCTTATGGATTTTATGAGCAAGGCAAACGAGAGCCAACTTTGGAAATGGTGAAAAAAATAGCCGGTATTTTTGATGTGACTGTCGATTATCTCTTAGGTCGCACAGACGATCCTAAAGGAAATGTAACTGAATTGAGTATCCTTGATCTCGAAAGGGCAATTGAAATGATCGAAAAAGGAAAGGCACACTTCGGAGGACACGAATTAACAGAAGAAGATCGCGAATTTATCGCAAAGATGATCCGACTCGCGATTGAAAGGAAATACAAGCGGGATGATAAGGACGAACAATCTGCTACAAAAGAAAAAGCTTAAGCTAATTCTCTTCGTTTTATTTCAAAACGACGGTAGTTTAACTCCTTGATTTCATCGACCGTGAAACAACCTTCTCCAATGAGATAGTCAATAATGGTCTCCGCGTCTATCTTTGTACAATGGAATGTACCGAAGAGTTTTATGTCGTTAGAACTGATCATTTGTTTCGAAAACTTATTTGGAAAGATCTGTCTTTCTTGTTTTTTCTTACCATCCATTGTCTGTTTGCTTAAAACTTGTCCCACTTGTTTCTCCCTCCCTAAACCCCCATTCTTCTAGCGGGGCAAAAGATTATGATGAAAATTTCGTATTTGGTGGTGTCCCACATTCTATTGTCAAAAAAGGTGTCTGGCGACACCCTCCCGCCATGATGAGGCCTTATTTTCTCACCAAAAGTCCTTACTGAGAATTATAAAACTGGAATGGGGATTTAAATTCTCCACTAAGCCATCATTTATCCTTCACTAATCCGTCACTTATCCTTGACTTTTGACATATGTCGAACAGGGTGAGCAGCAAAGGCGTACGGGGAGGTGCGATGATGAAGAATTCTTTGTTACGCGCAGCAAGGCGTAAGAAAGGGTGGAGTCAGCAGCAGCTGGCAGACTTTGCCGGACTCTCCCGCTCGACCATTGAGCGGGCAGAACGTGGGGAACCGATCAGAGTGGACAGTATTCAGCGATTGTGTGAATGCCTTCAAAAAACACCCGAACAATTAGGGTTGCTTGCTCCTGAAAAACATGACACTCCACAAATTTTGAATCAAGACCAACTTCATACCGTTTTGTGTAGCGACTATTTATCCATCCTCGAAAATGACATAACGAGTCGTTGGTCATTATATCATACAGGAGGAACAAATCTGGCCTATCAAGGTCTAAATACATTGGTGCAACATATTTTAAACTGTGTTAATCTGTTGCGTGGTGATCATTTGTATGAGCGTGCATTAAGATTACTTTCTTTAGGATATCAACTGCAAGGATCTGTGTACCGGGATTTAACGTGCTACCCTGAAGCACATGTGGCTCATAGGAAAGCACTTCTTGTCGCTCGAGAATTGTTCGACCCTGAATTAATAGCCGCCGCTCTTGTACGTGAGGGGATCACATTTAATCAGCAAGAATCCCCAAAAGCGGCTATCACCTACTTCAACCTTGCCGTTGAAACCATCAAACACCTTGGATACATCAAACTGGAAGGCTATATCCTACAGGCTCTTTCAGAGGCACAAGCTAAAGCGCAGCAATCACGGGAAAGCTGGCATAGTATTAGTCTTGCAGAGAAGACCCTTGAACGTCAGCCCCTCATCCCTGAACAAAGTTTGATACGCCTCAATACAGCATCTTTAATAGCCCAAAAGGGAGTAAATGCAATGCTCTTGCATGACTATAAACAGGCTATTGAGTTGATCGATAACAGCCTTGCCGGTTATGATCCTGCGCTTATTCGAGGCCGTGCAAGATTACTTACTCAAAAAGCGGAAGCTTATTATGGGCTCGGTATCCTTGATGCTTGCGTTCACAATGCACAAGATGCGTTTATGCTTGCGCGTTCAGCTGGATCAAGTAAGATCATGAATAAGGTAAAGACATTACACACTAAATTGATTCAATCTAAATGGAGAAAAGACCCGAACATCGCTGATTTGGGCAACGTACTCACTGAGAGTCTCGTTGAAAGTGGTGAGTGAAATAGAAATTATTATGTTGCTCATTGGTTTCATTTTGTTGAACCTAGTAGCTTGGTTTATATTCTATAAGAAAGGAAAACGGTTTGCATTAAGGGATCGTCTACAAAAAGCTGATGCTATTGTTGTACTCGCCGGCACCCGCGGAAATATCAAGTTTCTGGACGGTAAAATACGTACTGCCGTGAGTCTGTTTCACCAAGGATGGGCTCCATACATTATTTGTAGTGGGAAATTCAGTGTGAAAGTAACAGAAACGCCTAATCTTATTCCTCTGGAAGAGCTTAAAACCGCAGCTTCGAACGGACGTATACAGGAAAAAGATATCGCTAATGCGGCAAAAACGTGGGATACTAATCTTGGAGCCAAATACATGCGAGATAAGGCTTTGGCTATGGGAGTTCCCGCGGAAAATATTCTGGTCGAAAATGAGTCTTTACACACACGTGAAAATGCAGAGTACGTACTCACTTTGCTGAAAAAACATCATTTTTCCCATGTGATCCTAGTCACATCACCATTTCATCAGTTACGCACTTACCTCACTTTCGCCAAAGTCTTTCAGCCATACGATATAGAAATCACCAACTATTATGCAGATACCGGCGAGTGGCATCCCGCAACTTGGTTTCTGTCCAAAGAACACCGTAACCTAGTGAGTAGTGAAGTGGAGCGAATTAAGCTATACAAAGCAAAGGGAGATCTTCTGTAAGCCCCCTAGCGCCCCTTTAACTCAGACCGGGAGTGCTTAACCATGAAAGCCGCCGTCTACGCCCGAGTTTCATCCGAAGACCAGCAGGAGCGCCGGACAATCGAAACCCAGTTGGAGTTTGCCAGCAAATACTGTGACCTCCACAAGATCGACGTGGTGGAGTGGTACCAGGACGACGGAGTTTCCGGTACCATTCCCCTGGAGGAACGCGATGCCGGCGCCAGGCTCTTGGCCGACGCAAAAGACGGGAAGTTTCAGCTCCTACTCGTCTACAAGCTTGACCGACTTGGCCGATCAGCCCGTGTCATCCTCAACGCCGTCCACGAACTGGAACAGACCGGCGTAAAAATCCGGTCTATGACCCAACCCTTCGACACCGGCGATCCCAGTGGCCGGTTTCTCCTCACGATCCTTGCCGGTGTCGCGGACCTGGATCGGGAGACGATCCTGGAGCGGTTGTGGTACGGGGCCAACCGTGCCGCTCGAAAGGGCAAGTGGCTCGGGGGGATCGTTCCCTACGGCTACAGGGTCAATGACGAGGGGTACCTGGAGATCAACGAGGATCCTCTCCCCGGGATGGACATGAGTGAGGCGGATGTGGTCCGGCTGATCTTCCGCCTGATCGCCGAACAGCGCTACTCCACCATCCGGGTTGCGGACTATTTGAACTCAATAGGTGTTCCGCCAGCGTATAAAAAAGACGGCCGCAAAGTCAAAAAGGGTAAACGCAAGGTCAACACTGCCGGGGTGTGGACACCCAGCCGGATCCGGAACATGATCGTCAACACAACATACAAGGGAATCCACCAGTATGGAAAGCGCACAAACAAACAACGGGAGATCATCACCCGGGAGGTTCCCGCAATCGTATCCTCCAATCAATGGGAAAAAGCCCAAAAGGTCTTGAAGGATAATCATCTGGAGGCCATGCGAAACGCCAAGCGGAAATACCTTCTGCGGGGACTCATTAAATGCGGGTTGTGCGGTCTTAACTATTGCGGCACTCAGTTCCCAGGGCCGGGTCGGAAACCCAAGGTTTATTACGTCTGTAACGGGAAAACGACATACCGCGGCAAGTATAAAGGCAAATGCCCGTCGAAAAACATCCCCGCTCAATGGATTGAGGAAATGGTGTGGAAACAGTGCGTCGACTTCATCACCAACCCGGGTGACGCGATGAAGGAGCTGGCTACCAGTCTTGAGGAGAGAAAATCCGGCCAAGCCGATCTTGAAGCTGAGGAAAAAATGATCCGGAAGGCCATAGAGGATAAGGAGAAGGAAAAGCAACAGATCCTCGACCTGTACCGAAAGCAGCTCATCACATCGGCAGATGTGGAAGAGCAGCTCCTTAAGATCGCTCGGGAAAAGGAAGCCCTCCAGCAACAGGACGCGGAACTGGCCCGAAAGATTGAGATGGAAAAGGAAGTGGAGCAGCAGTTCAACAACGCGGAAGAACTCCTCGCAGACCTCCGATCCAAGCTAGAAAAGAATCCATCTTTCGAGGACCGTCGGCAAATCGTTAAGACTTTGGTGAGAGAGATTCGGGTAAACACGGAGACCGACGAAAGAGGCAAACTCCAAGCCAATGTTTCCGTCAACTTCACTTTCTCCCAAGTTGTTAACTGCACGGACAGGGATTCATCGAACCGACCAGCATGAACTCCGCCGGATAGGTGAACACGGCCCGGGCGCGGGAAATGGTCACCTCCCGGTCCTCCAGGGGCTGACGAAGCACCTCCAGGGCGCTCTTGGAAAACTCGGGCATTTCGTCGAGAAACAGCACGCCTCGATGGGCCAGAGAAACTTCCCCTGGCTTCGGGATATTGCCTCCCCCGATCAATCCGGCCTGCGAAATGGTGTGATGGGGACTGCGAAAGGGACGCCGGGTGATCAGCTTCCCGCGGCCGCCGAACAGTCCGGCAATGCTGAAGATCTTGGTCACTTCCAGGGATTCCCGATCGGTCATCTCCGGCAGGATGGAGGGAATGCGCCGCGCCAGCATCGTCTTGCCCGAGCCGGGCGGTCCGATCATGAGTAGGTTGTGCATGCCGGCGGCAGCCACCTCCAATGCCCGCTTCACATGGGACTGGCCTTGTACGTCGGCAAAGTCATCCGTCGTATGCTCCTCCTCTTCCCCGGGTTCCGGTTCCGGAGCCTCCGGCCGGATCTCCCCCCGCAGCACCTGCACCGCTTCCCGAAGGGACCCGACCGAGATCACCTCCATCCCCTCGACCAGACGCGCTTCGGAAGCGTTCTGCCGGGGAAGCATCACCCGGCGGATTCCCCGTTCCCGCCCGGCGATCACCATCGGAAGCACTCCCGTCAACGGGCGGAGCGTGCCATCCAAGGCCAATTCTCCCAGCAGGAGGAGGTCCCTCGCATGCTCCAGGGGAACCTGGCCGCTGGCCCCCATCACGCCCAGGGCGATGGCCAGGTCAAACCCGGACCCCTCCTTTTTCAGATCCGCCGGGGCCAAATTGGTGGTGATCCGCTGAAGGGGAAACCGCCCGCCGCTGTTTTTGATGGCCGACCGCACCCGTTCGCGGGATTCCCGCACGGCGGAATCGGGTAACCCCACAACATCAAAGGCCGGCAGGCCATTATGGATGTCGACCTCCACCTCGACGATGATTCCGTCGATTCCGTAAACGGTCGCGCTGTACAGCTTCGCGTACATAAAACCCTCCGAAAAAAAGAAACCATCAGTTCAAGAAAGAATATTTCGATCCCTGATTTGGGAAATCCTTCCGCAGGCAGGAAGAAAAAAACCGCATCCCGCGGCATGACGCCGCGACATGCGGTTCCGTTCGGCCTGGAGAGCATCATCCCCCGGAATCCTGATCCTTCGCATGCTTCTTCACCTCGGCGCAGCGGGCGGGACGGGGCAACATCTTTCCGGGATTGCACAGATCCTCCGGGTTGAACACTTCGCGGACGGCGGTTTGAACCTCCAGTTCCTCCTCGGTCAGAAGATATTTCATCTCTTCCCGCTTTTCCAAACCGACCCCGTGTTCGCCGGTGATGCTGCCGCCCACGTCGACGCAAACCTTCAGGATGGCGGACCCGGCCTGAATGGCCCGCTCCGTTTTACCGGGAACCCGGGAATCGAACAGGATCAGGGGATGCAGGTTGCCGTCGCCGGCATGGAACACGTTGGCGATGCGCACGCCCTTTTCCTTCCCGATCTCCGCCACCCGGGCCAGCACTTCCGGCAGCCGGCTCCGAGGAATCACTCCGTCCTGCACCAGATAATCCGGGGAAAGGGTTCCCACCGCCCCGAAGGCGGTTTTCCGGTTGGCCCACCAGCGGGCCCGCTCTTCCTCCGAGGCGGCGGGGCGCACTTCGCGGACGCGATGTTTTCGGCAGACATCGACGATCCTCCGGATCTGCTCCTCCAGGCCCGCTTCCACCCCGTCCACTTCCACCAGCAACACCGCTTCCACATCCCTGGGGTAGCCCACGGGAAACGTTCCCTTCTCCACCGCCTCGATGGCCAGGGTGTCCATCATCTCCAGGGCGGCGGGCAGGATTCCCGCGGCAATGATGTCGGACACGGCCTCGCTGGCGTCCTCCACCCGGTCAAAGAGAGCCAACACCGTCCGGACTCCTTCCGGCTTCTTCATCAGCCGGACGGTGATTTCCGTAACGATGCCCATCGTTCCCTCGGAACCGACAAACAGCCCCACCAGATCGTATCCCGGCGTGTCCGGAAGTCCGCCCAGTTCCGCCACTTCTCCGTCGGGCAGAACCACTTTGATCCCCAACACGTGATTGGTGGTCACCCCGTACTTGAGACAGTGGGCGCCCCCGGCGTTTTCCCCCACGTTCCCGCCGATGGTGCAGGCCTGTTGGCTGGAGGGGTCGGGGGCGTAGTAATATCCCCGGTCCGACACGGCCTGCGTCAGGTGCAGATTGATGTAACCGGGCTGGACCACGGCGATCCGGTTGGGCAGATCGACGGAGAGGAGCCGGTTCATCCGGGCCAGGCTGATGATCACTTCCCCGCCCCGGGGAGTGGCCCCCCCGCTCAACCCCGTTCCCGCTCCCCGCGGGATGAAGGGAATCTTCATCCGGTTCAAAAGGCGGACCACTTCAGCCGTCTCTTCGGTATCCTTCGGAAATACGACGGCGCGGGGCTGCGCCTTTTCCAGCGTGTAAGCGTCGCACTCGTAGGC
Organism: Planifilum fimeticola; assembly: GCF_003001905.1. Taxonomy (NCBI): domain Bacteria; kingdom Bacillati; phylum Bacillota; class Bacilli; order Caryophanales; family Thermoactinomycetaceae; genus Planifilum; species Planifilum fimeticola. The sequence continues at coordinate 84,928 of NZ_PVNE01000010.1, read as the reverse complement.
GAGGAGATCCTCTTTTCTGAACAGAACCGCATCCTTGCCCAGAAGGCGGATCAATTCTTCGATCAGCCCCTCATCCCGGGGTTCGGAAACGCCCCTTGCGGGAGCTTCCACAGCGGCGGCCACTTCCTCCTCCGGCATCCCCTCTCTCCGGTAAGCCTCATCCAGCAGCTCCACCGTGTGCACCACCCGTTCCCGCCCGCCCCGCTCATGGATTCCCATGGCGATCTGCAGCATGCAGCCGGGATTGCCCATGGCGACATAATCGACCCCTTCGGGTATGTCGTCCACCTTCCTCTCCAGCAGTCGCCCCGCCATGTCCGGATGGGTCAGATTGTAGACCCCCGCGCTGCCGCAACAGCGGGCCGCGTCGGGCATCTCCACCAGGGTGAGGCCGGGGATGCTCTTCAGCAGTTTCCGCGGCTGCTGCCTCACCCGCTGCCCGTGGGCCAGATGGCATGCTTCGTGATAAGTGACGGTTCCGTTCACTCTTCCGGAAGGCGGCTCATAACCGATCTCATCCAAAAAGCTGGCCACATCCTGCACCATGCCGGCAAGCCGGGCCGCCTTTTCCCGGTACTCCGGATCGCCGGCCAAGAGTTCCCCGTACTCCTGCATCGCGGAACCGCAACCGGCGGCGTTGACGATCACCCGGTCCACCCCCGCATCGAGAAAGGCGTCGATGTTCTGTCGGGCCAGTTCCTTGGCCGTCTCTCGATCCCCGGCATGGACCTGCAGGGCGCCGCAACAGCGTTGCCGCTCCGGGATCACCACGTCGCATCCGTTGCGCGTCAGCACCCGGACCGTCGCCTCATTGATACCGCCATACACCACATCCATGACACAACCCGTCAGCAAAGCCACCCGGTACCTCCGTTCCCCCCGAGCGGGGGATACCTTCGGAAGGCGCTTCCGCGAGGGGGCTTCCGGGATCTCCGGCAGAACCGCCTCCATCCCGCGCAGATGGTCGGGCAACAGCGAAAGGAGGCCCAGCTTACGGGCCGCCGCTTGCAGTCCCGAACGCTGATAAAATCTCAGCAATTTCCCGAGGAAATGGAGCCGCTCCGGCTTGGGAAAGATGTGCCGCAGGAAGAGGCGGCTGACCATCCCCTTCCACCCGCGGGGCGGCATCGCCTGATGCAGCTGCCCTCGGGCCTCCTCGATGAGGGCTCCCACCTGCACGCCGGAGGGACAAGCCGTTTCGCAGGCCCGGCAATCGAGGCATTGAAAAACCGGGTCGTACAAACCCTCATCCAGCCCGATCCGCCCTTCGCCCGCCGCCTTGATCAAATACACCCGCCCCCGCGGCGACTGGTGTTCCAGTTTTTCCTCCTGATAGGTGGGACAGGCGTCGAGACACATCCCGCAGTGAATGCAGACAGACCACTTCCCCTCGTCCGGGGGATCCGGATAAGGATAGCCGGTTGCCGCAGCCATATCATATCCCTCCCACAAAGCGTCCCGGATTGAGCCGACCGTCGGGATCCAAGCGTTCCTTCAGCCGCCGCATCATGAATAGCCCGCCGGGCGACCGACCCCACACGGGGATCCGCTCCTTCACTTCAAGGGGGGCCTGCTCCAATACCAGATAACCCCCCGGCTCCTCGAACCGTCCCCGAAGCCGTTTCAAGGCGGCTGTGAGGGCATTCAGCCGTTCCTTCGGCGCCCGGAGTACCGCCCGAACCACCCCGGTTCCCGCTCCTCCGTGGGCAATCGCCCGCAGATCTTCCTCTGAGGAAACCTCATCCACCGCCCGGAGCATTTCCGGAACCCGGTCGGGCAGCGTGATGCCCTTGGCCACCACCGCCGTCTCGCTCTCCGGCGGATCGAGGGCGCCCGGAACCGCCTCTCCCAACACCCGCCAACCTTCCGCCGCGTCTCCTCCCTCCAGCGCGAAGTGCAAACGGAGCCCCTCCTCCGTCGCCCAAGACTTCAACCGGTCCCATTGCGCCTCCACTGCCGAACGTTCATCCTCAAAGCCGACCATCACGCCGCAGGGCGCTTGCCATGCCTCGGAGAACAGACGCATCGCTTCGCCGTTTACCGCCTCCACCGCCGCCGGCTCCATGGGCGAATCCAAAAGGCGGCGGCTCAAGCGTTGCACGGCATTCCAATCGTCGGCTTCCAGAAGAATCAGGATTTCCACGGGGGGCACAGGACGCAGCTTGAAGGTGCATTCGGTGATGATCCCCAGGGTGCCCAGAGATCCCACAAACAATTTGTTCATGTCGTATCCGGCCACATTTTTCACCACTTTTCCGCCGGTTCGGATCACCCGGCCGTCGGCCAGAACCACCCGCAGGCCGATCACCCAGTCCCGTACGGTTCCGTACTTGAGGCGTTTGGGTCCGGTCATCCCCGTCACCACCGCCCCGCCCGCCGTGGTCATCTCCGGCCGGGGCGGATCCAGAGGGAGAAACTGTCCCCGCCTGGACAGGTGATCCCGCAAGGTTGCCAGAGAAGTTCCCGCCCGCACCGTAACCGTCAGATCGCCCGCCGAGTGTTCCAGCACGCCGCTCATCCGTTCAAGGGAAAGGATGACGAAATCCCGGTTCACCCGGTTGCCGTATCCGGCATACGCTCCCCTGCCCCGAGGAACGACCGACACACCCGTTTCGGCCGCCCAACGGACCACCCTCTGGATCTCCTCCTCCGACTCCGCAAAAACGACGGGCGCCGGCGAGGATCCCCACAGGGATGCCTCCGGAGCATTCCGATGGACCCGATCGCTTCCGAGAATTGCGGTCAGATCCTCCAACCGATCATCCGACAGAGCCAATGCCGTCCCTCCTTTCATCTGTAAATAGATTATCACATTTTGCCGATGTTTTCTGAGTATCCGCCCTTGCGAAAAAACTGAGAATCCACACGAGAAATCCGGGCTGATGGCACAAGCTCCAAAAATGTACTATATTAATGTTATAGATATAGGAACTCGGTACGAAGAGCAAACTCCGTTGACAACCCCTCTTCGACCCCCGGGAAAGGACGGAGTCGAACGGGACAACCCCTGGCCGAACATTGAAAAGAGGTGGTTTCCGTGAAGTCACTTTTTAAGCGCCTGATCGTCCAGAAGAATCAACATGCCACCGAAGGGGAGGAGCATCCGACGGATCCGGAACCCCGCGATGAGCGGATGGACAATCGCCCACGGGCGGAACGGGCCAGGACCGTTGATCGGGGAGCAAAAGAAGAGCAATTTCAAGTACATATCGAATTTTTCCTTTACGATTCCAAAAGCAAGGGAAAATCCACCTACACGGAAACGGACATTCACCGGTATCCGATGATGGGTTTCACCTTGTATTTTCCTCATACCAAGGAGCAAAACACTCGTCCCATGTGGATGAACTGGATGCTGAAGGGATTGGAACAAACCCTGGAGACAATGAAAGTCACCCCTCACCTGGTGGACGAGCCGGATTTGTACAGCCTGTTCGTCGACCTGAAGCGGTATCCCCATCCCGAGGTGAAAAAATGCATCTACCTGGTGTTTCAACAGCTTTATCAATGGCAAAACATCGGGAATGACGAAGTGGCCCTTCGCATTCACATCGGCGGGGACGAACTGTACCAGCGCCTTTTGGACACCTATTCGAAAGCCGTGTGAAAGATCCCCCGAGCCCCATGCATGAAACCCCCTCCGCGGAATGCGGAGGGGGTTTTCCTTCGGCATAAACAAAAAAAGCGCATCAAGCGCTTCGACCGGCGATCTGTTCAAAAGGCGCCCTCCAGGTGACGGATGCTCTTCGGCCGGTCGTCCCGGCCGAGCAGGACGGAAATCACGTCAAAGCGAACCGGCAGGTGGTAAAGGCCATTTTCCTGGAGATAGCGAAGGGCCAGCCGGCGAACCTGGCGCCTCTTGCGAGAATCCACCGATTCATATCCGTATCCGAACCGGGTTCCCCGTGTCGTCCGCACCTCGACCACGATCAGCTGGCCGTCCCGGAGGGCGACGATATCCAATTCCCCCCAGCGGGTGCGCCAGTTGGTGTCCAAGATCTCCCATCCCTTGGATTCGAGAAAGCGCCGGGCCCATTCCTCCCCGATACGCCCGGTCGACCGGCGGGGATCACCTCTTTCCCGCAACGGAATCACCCCATCGACCGCTCCGGAAAAAGGGATCCCTGCAGCCGTTCCCGGACGGGTGCAAAACTGCGCCGGTGAAGGGGGCACGGCCCCCATCGTTCCAACGCGGCCATGTGGTCGGGAGTCGCATACCCCTTGTTTTGATCAAACCCGTACTCGGGGTAGCGGGCGGCTGCTTCCTCCATCAACCGGTCCCTCTCCGTCTTGGCCACGATGGAGGCCGCGGCGATGGAGTGGCTGAGGCTGTCCCCCTTGATGATCGCTTGTTGGGGAATCGCCAGGCCGGGAACCGTCAAGGCATCCACCAAAAGCGCATCCGGGGAAACCTGGAGACTCAAGACCGCCCTCCGCATCGCCTCGAGGGTGGCCTGCAGAATATTGTGGACATCGATATACTCCACGTCCGCCATGCCGATCCCGACGGCCGTCGCCTCCCGGTCAATCCGCCTCCGGAGCTCTTCCCGCTCCGAGGGGCTCAGCTGTTTCGAATCGTTCAATCCGGAAACATCGAAATCTTCGGGAAGAATCACCGCCGCCGCCACCACGGGACCGGCGAGGCACCCGCGTCCGGCTTCGTCCAATCCGGCAACCGCCCTAAGGCCCCTCGCCCAGTATGTACGTTCCGTCTGCCACATCTTCTCGAGACGGGCCGCTTCCTGCTCCATCCGTTCGATTTTCCTGAGATGGCGAAGGGCGATTCTGCGCACGCCCGCCCGGGAATCCCGAAGCATTTCCTCCAGCAGTTCGCGGGATACGTCGGATTTTCCGGCGAGCCACGCTTCAATTTCGCGGATCGTCCCCCGCACTTTCATCCGATTTTCCCTCCCCGTCCTCCAGCCAATCTTCGGGCCGTTCCAGGGAAACGCGGCCGAACCGTCCCGAACGAAAATCGCGAAGAACAATCTCCGCCGCCTTTTCCCAGTCGATGGTTCCCCCTTTTGCCACACAACCCCTGCGACGACCCACCGCTTCCAGCAGTTCGGCCCCTTCGGCCGAGGGGAGATCTTCCAGACGATACCGCTCCCGGAGACGTTCGGAGTACCGCTCCCGCAAATACCGAAGCAAAAAAAGGGCCACTTCCTCAAGGGGCAAAATCTCTTCCCGGATCGCCCCGCTGGCGGCCAGCCGGAGGCCGACGCGGGGATCCTCCAGCTTGGGCCACAGAATTCCGGGAGTATCCAGGATCTCCATGGAATTCCCCACCCGAATCCACTGCTGTCCCCGGGTCACCCCGGGACGGTCCCCCGTCCTGGCGGCGCTGCGGCCCGCCAACCGGTTGATCAGCGTCGATTTTCCCACATTGGGAATCCCCAACACCATCGCACGGACCCGCTGGAAGCGGATGCCCTTCCGCTCCAGAGCCGCTTTTTTCTCTTCCAGCAAACGATCCGCGGCCCGGGGAATCTCCGCGATCTGACGCCGGTTTCCGGCATCGATGGGCACCGCTTCGACGTTCCGTCCGCGGAAAAACCGGATCCACTCCTCGGTGACGGCTTCATCCGCCAAATCGCTTTTCATCATCAAGACGATTCGCGGACGGTCGCCCACCAACCGATCGATCAAGGGGTTACGGCTGGACTGGGGGAGGCGTGCATCCAGCAGCTCCAGCACCACGTCCACCATTTTGATTTTTTCTTCCACCTGTCGGCGGGCCTTGGCCATATGGCCGGGAAACCACTGTATCGCCATCTTCATCACCCGTCACCACAGAAAACCGAAATCCGTCATGGGCCAAAAGACGAGGTCCGCCCGCCCCACCACCCAGTCGATCGGCACCGGTCCGATATCCCGGCTGTCGCTGCTGTTCCCGCGGTTGTCCCCCATGACGAAGAGATGTCCTTCGGGAACCTTTGTGGGAGGCATGTCGGAAGTCGGGGTGCCCGGTTTTATGTACGGTTCGGGTATGCTCCTCTCATTGACCAGGACCCTGCCGTTGCGCACCTCTACGATGTCGCCCGGAAGACCGATCACCCGCTTGATATAATCCCGTTTTTCCTTTTGATAATCAAATACGATCACTTCTCCACGCTTCGGTTCGCGAAACTCATACACCAGTTTGTTGACCAACACCAGGTCACCGTCATGAAGCGTCTCTCTCATCGACGGGCCGGAAACGTGAAAGGGTTCGCACACAAAAGAGCGGATGATCCACGCCAGTATGAAGGCGATAACCAGGGCTTGCACCCATTCCCACGCCTCATTTCCGCCTTTTCTGCGGTGCCTGGCGGAACGGGGAACGTACGGTTCCATAAAGCTCCTCCTGACTTCTCAACATCCCAATTTTCAGGTTTCCAATACGTGAAACAAAAGGGCTTGAAATTCAAGCCCTTTTTTCCTGCGCGCATCAGCGGTGCACTTCTTTGATCCGGGCCGCTTTCCCCCGCAGTTTCCGCAGGTAGAACAGTTTGGCACGGCGAACTTTTCCGCGGCGCACCACTTCGATTTTGTCGATCCGGGGGGAATGCAGGGGGAATGTGCGTTCCACACCGACCCCGTAAGAAACTTTCCGCACCGAGAAGGTCTCGGAAATGCCGCCGCCCCGCCGCTGGATGACGACGCCTTCGAACACCTGAATCCGTTCGCGTTGACCTTCGATCACCTTGACGTGCACGCGGACGGTGTCACCCGCCTTAAAATCGGGGATATCGCTACGAAGCTGCTCCTTCGTCACTTCCCGAACGATCGGATGCATGTCTATCCCTCCTTCCCACGCAAACAGTGCGCGCCCAACCGAAAAAAGCACTTTAAACAATGCATATTTTATCACAGGCACGGTTGGAACTCAATCCGAGGGAGGCTCGCCCTCCCGATCCAGGCTTCTCAAATAGGCCCGATCCTCCTCGGACAATTCGGCGTGCTCCAGCAGATCCGGCCGGCGCTCCCAGGTGCGCCGGAGGGATTGTCTCCGGCGCCACTCGTCGATTTTCCGGTGATTCCCGGAAAGCAGCACCTCGGGCACCTTCCATCCCCGGAAATCGGCCGGACGGGTATACTGGGGGTATTCCAGAAGTCCTGTGGAAAAGGAATCCTCCGCCGCCGCGGACTCGTTGCCCAACACCCCGGGTATGAGCCGGCTGACGCAGTCGATCACCACCATCGCCGGCAGTTCTCCCCCGGTCAACACATAGTCCCCGATCGACAGCTCCTCGGTGGCCAAATGTTGCCGGATCCGCTCATCATAACCTTCATAATGGCCGCAGATCAGGATCAGCCGACGGTGACGGGCCAGCTCCTCCGCCTTCCGCTGCGTGAAGGGCTCCCCCTGGGGGGACATCAGCAGGATGGGCGGTTTCTCGCTCTCATCGGCCAAAAGGTGCTCCACCGCCCGGAATATCGGCTCCGGTTTCAGCACCATTCCGCCCCCTCCGCCGTAGGGGGTGTCGTCCACCGTGCGGTGCTTGTCGGTGCTGAACTGTCGGAAATCGATCACTTCCGCGGCGATCAATCCCTTTTCCCGCGCCCTTCCGATGATGCTGGTGGAGAGGAAGCCGGAAAACATCTCCGGAAACAGCGTCAGCACGTCAAATCGAATCTGCGCCACCTCATCTCAACCCTTCCATCCAGCGGATCGTCACGCGTCCCGCATCCGGATCGACACGCAACACCACATCATCGATGTAGGGAATCAGAATGTCCCGGCCTCCATCATCCGGCCGGACAACCCACACATCGTTGGCGGGCATCTGGAGGATATCTTCCACCACGCCGATCCGCTCCCCTTCGGTGGTGACCACCTCACACCCGATGATCTGGTAAAAATAATACTCTCCCTCATCCAGATCCAACGACTCGGAGCCCTCCACCACCAACTCGCCGCCCTTGTAGGGCTCCGCTTCATTGATGTTGTTCCATTCGCGGAACTTGATGAGGAGGACCCGCTTGTGCGGACGGCTCCTCTCCACCGTCAGGGGAACGGGACTTTCAAGGCGCGGGTGGCGGAGGATCAATCGGACGCCGGGCGAGAAGCGTTCTTCCGGAAAATCCGTCCGGGAAATCACCCGGACTTCTCCGCGAATCCCGTGTGTTCCAACGATCTGGCCGACGGTGAGCCACTCCGGCTGGTTCATCACCCGCATTCCCTTCCCTTTCAGCCAGTTTTCGATCATACCCGGATTTGCCGGGCGGGAAGCTCGAAGACCGCCCTCAGACGATCTCCACCACGACGCGTTTCTTGTCCTTCGCCGCTTTCGCGCCGACAACGGTGCGGATGGCCTTCGCCACACGCCCCTGCTTGCCGATCACCTTGCCCATGTCTTCGGGGGCGACGGACAGCTGATACACGTCGACTCGCTCCCCTTCCCGCTTGACGACGCTGACCTGATTCGGGTGATCCACCAACGACCGGGCAATCACCCGGATCAGTTCTTCCATGGGAATCCCCCCTGCTCATTGACCTGCGGGAATCACTTCAGATTCTTCGCTTCATGGGCCTTCTTCAAAATCCCCGCCTTGCGGAACAGGCTGCGCACCGTGTCGGACGGTTGTGCGCCCGTCGCCAGCCACTTGAGGGCTTTTTCCTCGTCGATCTTGATCTGGGCCGGATCCGTGAGCGGATTGTAATATCCGATCTCCTCGATAAACCGGCCATCCCGGGGTGCGCGGGCGTCGGCCACCACCACCCGGTAGAAGGGCGTTTTCTTGGCACCCATGCGTTTCAGGCGAATTCGTACGGCCATTCCATCTCACCTCCTTTGCAGAATCTCGGCGTCAGCGGAAGGGAAAAGGGAATCCTCCTCTTTTCCACTTCTTCTTGCCGCCTTTGGCCTTTGTCGAAAACTGCTTCATCATCTTCCTCATGCTTTCAAACTGCTTGATCAGCCGGTTCACTTCCTGAATGGTGGTTCCGCTCCCCCGGGCGATCCGGCGGCGGCGGCTGGCGTTGAGGATTTCCGGATGTTGCTTCTCCTGGGGCGTCATCGACCGGATGATCGCTTCCACCCGGCTCAGCTGCTTCTCATCCACCTGAAGGTTCTTCAATTCCTTCGCCTGGCTCAGGCCCGGTATCATCCCGAGGATTTCGTCAAGGGGACCCATGTTGCGCACCTGCTGCAGCTGCTCCAGAAAATCGTCGAAGGTGAACTGCTGCGTGCGCATCTTCCGCTCGAGCTCCCGGGCGCGCTCCTCATCGACGGCCGCCTGGGCCTTCTCGATCAGCGTGAGCACGTCGCCCATTCCCAGGATGCGCGAAGCCATCCGGTCCGGATGAAAGGGTTCCAGGGCTTCCATCTTTTCCCCGGTTCCCACAAACTTGATCGGACAATCGGTCACCGCCTTGACGGACAGGGCGGCACCGCCCCGGGTGTCTCCGTCCAGCTTGGTGAGCACCACGCCGGTCAGGCCCAGCTGGTTGTGGAACTGTTCCGCGACATTGACCGCATCCTGACCGGTCATCGCGTCCACCACCAGCAGGATTTCCTGCGGATTGACGGATTCCCGGATCGACCGAAGCTCCTCCATCATCGCTTCGTCGACGTGCAGCCGGCCGGCGGTGTCGATGAGAACCGTGTCACATCCCTCTTCCTTGGCACGACGGACCCCTTGCTCGGCGATGCGAACGGGGTTTTCCTTATCGCCCAGGGAGAAGACGGGAACGTCAATCTGCTGTCCCAGCACTTCCAGCTGGCGGATGGCGGCGGGACGGTAAACGTCCCCGGCCACCAACATGGGACGGCGGTTCTGCTTTTTCAGATAGAGGGCCAACTTTCCGGCGGTGGTGGTTTTTCCGGCCCCCTGCAGCCCGACCATCATGATCACCGTGGGCGGGGAAGAGGAAAAGGTCAGCTTGCTCTGCTCACCGCCCATCAGGCGGGTCAACTCCTCGTTGACCACCTTGATCACCTGTTGACCGGGGGTCAGGCTTTTCAACACCTCTTGACCGACCGCCCGTTCCCGGACGCGGTCGATGAATTCCTTCACCACTTTGAAGTTCACATCGGCTTCCAACAGGGCAAGGCGCACCTCGCGCATGGCCGCCTTGACGTCCGCCTCCGTCACCTTGCCCTTGCCACGCAACTTCCCGAGGACGGCCTGCAACCGTTCGGACAACCCTTCAAAAGCCATCTGTTAGCCTCCCCGTTCGGCGAATTCCCTCTGCCATCCGGTCAATCCAGGTCCAACAATTGTCTGATGAGCGGCTCCGCCACCCGTTTCCCTTCCGGAATCTCCTCGAGCCGGCGCAACATTTCCTCCGCAATCTCCCGCCTCCTGCGGTGCTTCTCCAGCAGGCGAAGACGGCTTTCCAAATCGATCATCACGTCCTGCGCCCGCTTCACCGCTTCGTAGACCGCCTGGCGGGAGATTCCGTAGTGTCCGGCGATCTCCCCCAAGGACCAATCCTCGTGATAATAGAGCTCCAACATCGCCCGCTGTTTGTCCGTGAGCAGCGGACCGTAAAAGTCGTAAAGCAGATTGATCCGGGTGGTTTTCTCCAACATGGCCGTCACCTCGGCACCGGAGGCCTCACAGTACCTCATCATATAGAAACCAAAAGCGGGTGTCAAGTTGTTTTCCTTGAAAGACGACCTAATAATTGTTTAATCGGTATAGTGCTGCGGAACATGATGAAAATTTGGGTAATATTTCCGCTTAAATGATCCCTTCCCGGATAAGTCGTCCCTTCAATTTCAAACAATCATGATAATCCTTTTTATTTCTCATGAACACTTTGAACATGTTTCCATAGAATTGGATGGCTCCATCGATCAATATCGTCAACAACTCATTTTGGGGCAACAACCAGCCCTTTCCATCTACTTTCAACAAAACAAGATCGGAATTTTTTATCTGCTCCAAGCAGATCGAAGTGGGAATCGACCACAGACCCGCACAGCCCCGTCCCGTTTTTACAAAGGAATCTATGGCATCAACCATCTCATACCAGGTAAAGTAAATCAAATCCCCATAACGATCATCCAGTATCGGTGCTCCATAATAGGATAGATCAATATACCCTTCCAATTCCTCGAAGTCAAAATTAATATAAGGTTCCGCTGTTTTTAAACGATCGATTTCATCCATCGCCATTTCCGAAGCCCATTGTTTCAGATCGAATCGTACATAAATGTAAGTATTGATTTGAAGCATATGTGCTACTCCTGATTTCATGAATTCCAAACACCTTCAATGCGAATCGCGAAACGACTCAGTTAAGTCGAGACTTTTCCAAATTGGTACCCTCGGGTATGCTGTTCGTCATAAAAGAAGGAATAGCCGGTCGTTCGGTCCTGTTCCCCCTTTTCCAGAATGCAAGGATTCTGAAAGCCACACAAAGCGATAAAGGATCCCGATTTGCTTGCAAGTTCCGGATAACGCGGTTGTTCGGCAACAAAAAACCGAGGCCTTTTCAATGCCCCTTCTTCAGCAATTTAACCATTAACACCCGCGATCAATCATAGCAAGATCACATCCTGAAGTAAAAGCGGATTCAATTTACGAATTTGCCCTCCTTATCTCCTTTTTTGATCAAACAAAAGCAGGCTGCCGAGATTCTCGACAGCCTGAGGACCAGCCGTCACTCTCCCTGCTCCTCTTCCTCCCGGATCGAATCGGCGAAGAGGGCGTGGACAAACTGGTCCGGGTCGAAGGGCTGCAGATCCTCCACCTTTTCCCCGAGGCCGACCCATTTGATGGGAATCCCCAGTTCGCGGCGGATGGCGACGACGATCCCGCCCTTGGCGGTGCCGTCCAACTTGGTCAGGATGATGCCGCTCACCCCGACCGCCTCCCGGAAGGTTTTCGCCTGCTGGATGGCGTTTTGCCCGGTGGTCGCATCCAAAACCAGGAGCACCTCATGGGGAGCATCGGGAACTTCCCGCCGGATGACCCGGTGCACCTTTTTCAGCTCCTCCATCAGGTTCACCTTGTTTTGCAGGCGGCCGGCGGTGTCGCACAGGAGGACGTCCGCTTTGCGGGAACGGGCGGCCTGGATGCCGTCGTAGATCACCGCGGCGGGATCCGCCCCCGCCTGGTGCTTGATGACGTCGGCGCCGACCCGCTTCCCCCAGGTCTCCAACTGCTCGATCGCCCCGGCGCGGAAGGTGTCCCCGGCAGCCAACAGGGGTTTCTTTCCGTCTTCCCTCAATTTGTGGGCCAGCTTCCCGATCGTCGTCGTCTTGCCCACGCCGTTCACGCCGACAAACAGGAGGACCGAAAGCCCCTCCTGGGCGAGGTTCATTTTCAAATCCCCTTCGTCGCCGCGCAGGAGATCGGACAAAATTTCCGACAGGAGCGGCTTCAGCTCCTGCGGATCCTTGATTTTCCGCTCCTTCACCTCCTGGCGCAGCCGGTCGGTCAACTCCATCGTGGTGGTCACTCCCACGTCGGCACCGATCAGGATCTCTTCCAGCTCCTCGTACATCTCCTCGTCGATCTTGCTCCTCCGGAAAAGATCATCCATCGCGCCCACGAGGGAATCGCTGGTCTTGCTCAGTCCCGATACGAAGGTGCGGGTGACCGATTCCGTCGTGCGGGACACCCGTTCCTTCAATCGTTTAAAAAAGCTCATCCTTGCTCCTCCGTTTCATCCGTTTGCTGTCACGGCGCTTTCCTCCGCCACATCTTCCAGTTTGACCGAAACCAGCTTGGAAATCCCCGATTCCTCCATCGTGATTCCGTACAGGACGTCGGCCCCCTCCATCGTCTGTTTCCGGTGGGTGATCACGATAAATTGGGTGTTTCGGGAAAAGTCCCGCAGGTAACGGACAAAACGGGCCAAATTGGCTTCATCCAGGGCGGCGTCCACTTCGTCCAACACGCAGAAGGGCACCGGTTTGACGCGCAGGACCGCAAACAGGAGAGCGATCGCCGCCAGAGCCCGTTCCCCTCCGGACAGAAGGCTCAGGTGCTGCAGCCTTTTACCCGGAGGTTGCGCCACGATATCGATTCCCGTCTCCAGGGGATTCTCCGGCTCCGTCAGATAAAGATCGGCCCGGCCGCCGCCGAACATGTGCCGAAACACTTCCTGAAACTCCTGGCGGATCGCTTCGAAGCCCTCCGAAAAGCGGCGCGCCATCTCCTGCTCGATATTTTGGATCACTTCATACAGGGTGTTTTTCGCTTCGACGAGATCCTGCTGCTGCTCCTTCAGATAGGTGAGGCGTTCCGTCAGCCGCCGGTGTTCCTCGATCGCCCCCAGGTTCACTTCACCGAGGGCGGCCATTCTCTGCTTGAGGGATTGAACCTCCCCTTCGGCGGCGGCGGGATCCTCAGGAATGCCGTATCGGCGGCGCGCCAATTCGAAACTGAGCTCATACTCCTCCGCCAGTTTCTGAAGCAGATGATTCAGCTCCACATCCAGCCGGTTGACCCGCACTTCCAGCTGACGCAATTCCTCTTCCCGCCGGCGCAGGGATTTCCGCAGTTCGCGGGCCTCCCCCTCGCCGATCTCCCGCTCGCCGTACAGGCGATCCCGCTCTTTCCGAACCTCGGCGTGCCGTTCCTGGGCCGAGGCCTTGGCCTTCCGCAGTTCGGAGGCCTGTTCCAACAGGCGATCCACCTCCTGGCGAAGCGCGCGGATCTCCTCCTCCAAACGTTCCTTTTCCTCCTGGGAACGAACCAGCTGTTCCTCGATCCGGGCGACCTCCCGACGGGCCCGCTCCGCGTTTTCCTCCAGGTTGGTCACTTCCTGGGTCAATCGGGCCACCGCCACCTTCCCTTCGGTCAGAAGGCGATCGGTTTCCCCCTTTTCCCGTGCGCGCCGCTCCGCTTCCCTTTCCAGATTGCGGATCAGCTCGCTTGCGTCCCTTTGCTCCCGCTCCAGCCGCGCGCGGCGCTCCGACAATCCCTCGATCTCGTCTTGCAACCGCGCTTTCCGCAAGCGGGATTCCTCTTGCCCCGACCGGTTGCTTGCGATTCGCTCCTCCAAGGCCCGGCGTTCGGCGGCCAGTTCCCGCTCGCTCCCCTTCAGTTCCTGTTCCCGCAGGCGAAGGCTTTCCCCCTGCTCCCGGATCGAGTCGATCCGCCTCTCCACATCCTCCCGCAGGTCTTTCAGCTCTTCCACCCGACGACGAAGGGCATCCCGCTTTTCGCCGAGACGGGCCAATTCCCGCCCCAGCTCCTCCAACTGGCGCGAACGGCTCAACAGATTGGTCTTGGAAGCCTGCCGGCTCCCCCCCGTCATCGATCCCCCCGGGTGCACCACGTCACCCTCCAGTGTGACCACCCGGTAGCGGTGTCTGAGCAGCCGCGCCGCCTCGTTGGCATCCTCCAGCGTGCGCGTGACGACGACGTTGCCCAACAAGAACCGGACCGCTTTTTGGACCGCCGCATCGCATTCGACCAGATCGGCGGCGATCCCGACAAATCCGGAAACGCCCTCCAACCGCTCGCGATCCTCCGGCGAAATCAGGCGGGGCTGGATCACATCGAGGGGGAGAAAGGTCGCCCGTCCCAGGCGCCGCTTTTTCAGAAAGAGTATCGCCCGGCGGGCCGTCTCCTCGTCCTCGACCACCAGGTGCTGCTGAGCGCTTCCCAGAGCCGTTTCCACCGCCGCTTCATGTTCGGCGGAAACGCGGATCAGCTGAGCGACGGCGCCGCGAACCGCCGCGAGCCCCGGTTCGCCCCGGTCTCTGGCCTTGAGGACTTCCTTGACTCCCTGGAAAAAGCCGGCGTGTTCCGACTCCATCTCCTTCACCAGGTCGTGCCGGGAACGGAGTCGGCCCCACTCTTCCTCGGCCTGCCGGAACTCGCCGAGGGCGGCTTCCACATCGGAGGACACCCTTTCGAGCTCCCCCGAAAGTTCCCGGTAGCGGTCGGCCGCTTTCTTCAAGTCGGCCGCCACCCGGTCCATTTCCCGCCGGAGGGCGTCGGATTTTTGATCCAAACCGGCCGCCTCTTTCATCAAATCCTCATCTTGGCGGGACAAGGCTGCCAGGCGACGATCCTCTTCTTCCAGGGCCTCTTCCAGGCGCCGGCTTTCGCTGGAGAGGGATGCCAATTCCGCAGAGCGCTCGTACATGCGGGATTTCAGCTGGTGAAGGCGGCTCTCGGCATCGTCACCGGCGGAGGACAACTTCTGTTCCAGCTGTTTGAGGCGATTTTCGGACTCCTCCAGTTCCTTCCGCTTGAGGCGGCATGCCGCCTGGATCCGTTCCCATTCGCCCCTCAGGCGCTCCCGTTCTTCCTCCAGTTCGCGGATTCTCGACAGGAGTCCGTCTCGGGTCGCTTCCCGGTTTCGGATCCGCTCCTCCACCACCTCCCGGCGCGCCTCCGCCTTCTCCAGCTCCTCGCTGATTTGGAGAAGTTCTCCCTGTCGGCGGTCCATCTCCTCCTCATGACGGCTGAGGCGCAACCGAAGCTCTTCCAGGGCGGCCTCCCGGGCGCTCAGCTGGGTGGAAAGCTCCAGATGAAGCTTTTCAAGCTCCTCCGCTTTCCCCTTTGATTCCTGCCATTTGCGGTGGAGATCCTCAATCTTATGTACGTACAGGCCCACTTCCGTCTGCTCAAGCCGAGACCGCAATTCCTTGTATCGACGGGCCTTCTCCGCCTGTTCCGCGACGGGTCCGACCGTGTTTTCCAGCTCGCTGATCAAATCCCGGATCCGTTCCAGGTTTTGTTCGGTCGCTTCCAGTTTCCGCTGTGCTTCCCGCTTGCGGGTTTTGTATTTGACAATCCCGGCCGCCTCTTCAAAGATGGCCCGCCGATCCTCCGACTTGGTGCTCAGGATATCGTCGATCCGTCCCTGACCGATCATCGAATAGGCTTCCTTCCCGATGCCCGTGTCCATGAACAGCTCGGTGATATCCTTCAGCCGGCAGGGCCTGCGGTTGATGGCGTACTCGCTCTCCCCCGAGCGATACACCCGACGGGTGATCGTCACCTCGGAAAAGTCGATGTTCAACCGGTGATCGGAGTTGTCCAGGGTGAGGGATACCTCGCAATACCCCACCGGCTTTCGGGTCTCGCTGCCCGAGAAGATGACATCCTCCATCTTGGCGCCGCGCAGCAGCTTGGCGCTCTGCTCCCCCAACACCCAGCGGATGCCGTCGGTCACATTGCTCTTGCCGCTGCCGTTGGGTCCCACGATGGCGGTCACGCCCGGGACAAACTCCAATTCCGAACGATCGGCGAAGGATTTGAAGCCGATCATTTCAAGCCTTTTCAGATGCACTCCTCTCCCCCCTTCCTTTCCGGCATGCGCTTTGCCTACAAGATCCGGCTTCCCGGGGGTACATCCCGGTCCGGGCCGATCAGGGCCACTTCCCCGTCCTCCAGCACCACGCCGAGGACGAGCACCTCCGACATGAAATTGGCCACTTGACGCGGCGGGAAATTGGTCACGGCGATCACCTGACGGCCGACCAGTTCCTCCGGCTTGTACAACTTGGTTATCTGGGCGCTGCTCTTGCGGACGCCCATCGCACCGAAATCGATCCACAACCGGTAAGCGGGCTTTCTCGCCCGGGGGAAGGGTTCCGCCCGGACCACCCTGCCCACCCGCATCTCGATCTTTTCAAAATCGGCATAAGTCGCTTGCATCGCACGCCCCTCTTCTTCCATTTCTCCGGAATGATCCGGAATCCTTTCCAAGCAAAAAAACGGGAAAACCACCGACCTTCCATCGGGGTTCGGTGGTCTTACATCCATCCTTAAAATCCGGGATCCAGCTCCTTCAGAGCAACCGCTGCCGCTTCCTGCTCCGCTTCTTTCTTGGAACGGCCCGTTCCCCGTCCCAACGTCCGCCCGTCCAGGAGAACCTCCGCCACGAAGTGGCGATCGTGGGCAGGCCCCCATTCATCGACGATCCGGTAGGTCAGGGAACCGGTCCGCTCCTGCTGGACTACTTCCTGAAGACGCGTTTTGGCGTCGACGATCCGGGACAGCCAAGCTTCGTCGATCCGGGAAAAGACGACCTTCTGCAGAAACCGTCTCGCCCCCTCCAATCCCTGATCCAGGTAAAGGGCTCCGACAAAAGCCTCGAAAAGATCCGCCAGCAGGGCGGGGCGCCTGCGGCCTCCGGTCATCTCCTCCCCCTTTCCCAGGCGGACGAGCTGACCAAAACCCAACTCTTCGGCAAATTGGGCCAGGGAAGGCTCGCAGACCACCCGGGCCCGCATCCTCGTCAGGTCCCCCTCGTTCTTCCCGGGATACCGGTGAAACAGATGCTCCGAAACGAGCAGTTCCAGCACCGCATCGCCCAGAAACTCCAAACGCTCGTTGTGGTCGGGGGCGTCTCCGTCCCGCCGTTCGTGGGCGAAGGAGGTATGGGTGAAAGCTTGGCGAAACAGCTCGGGATTTCGGAACGAAATTCCGAGCTGTTTTTCCAGTCCGGTCAGGTCCATCGCGGTCACCCCTGGTTCCGCTCTTGGTCGTCAAACGCCTTCAACGCCAGCGTCGCGTTGTGACCGCCAAACCCCAGGGAGTTGGACAGGGCTGCCCGCACCCGTGTCCGCCGCGCTTCGTTCGGGACATAGTCCAGATCGCAATCGGGATCGGGATGCTCGTAGTTGATCGTCGGCGGGATCACCTGCTCCTTCAGGGTGAGCGCCGTGGCGATCGCTTCCACACCGCCGGCGGCTCCCAGCAGATGGCCGATCATCGATTTGTTGGAGCTGACAGCCAGCTTGTAGGCGTGTTCACCAAACACCTTCTTGATGGCCATCGTCTCAAATTTGTCGTTGTATTCCGTCGAAGTTCCGTGGGCGTTGATGTAGTCGATCTCTTCCGGTTTCAAACCGGCATCTCGGATCGCCCGGGACATGGACCGGGCTGCCCCTTCCCCTTCCGGAGCGGGCTGCGTGAGATGGTAGGCGTCTCCGGTCATCCCGTAGCCAGCCACTTCCGCGATGATCGACGCTCCCCGCTTGAGGGCGTGTTCCAGGCTTTCCAGGATGAGAATTCCGGCCCCTTCACCCATCACGAATCCATCCCGCTCCCGGTCGAAGGGACGGCTCGCCTTTTCCGGTTCCTCGTTTCTCTTGGATAAAGCATGGGCGGCGCAAAAACCGGCAAAGGCGAGCGGCCGGATGGTGGCTTCCGCGCCTCCGGCGATCATCACATCGGCATCGCCGCGCTGAATGATCTTGAAGGCGTCACCAACCGAGTGCGTGCCCGTCGCACAGGCGGAAATGGCGGAGCTGTTGGGCCCCTTCGCCCCGGTGGCGATGGACACCTGTCCGGAGGCCATGTTGGCGATCATCATCGGGATGAGAAAGGGGCTGACGCGCTTCGGACCCCTTTCCAGCAGAATCTTGTGCTGCTCCTCCCAGGTGGACAATCCGCCTATTCCGGACCCGATGTAGACACCGACCCGGTCGGGATCCTCCTTGGACATGTCCAGACCGGCATCCTGCAACGCCATCAGGGACGCGGCCACGGCAAACTGAACGAATCGATCCATGCGCCGCGCCTCTTTTCGATCCAAAAAGTCCAGAGGATCGAAGTCCTTCACTTCGGCCGCGATCCGAACCGGAAAATCACTGGGGTCAAACTGCGTAATGGGCCCCACTCCGGACTTGCCGGCGGTCAAGTTGTTCCAGAACGTGGAGCGATCATTCCCGATCGGGGAGATGACTCCCACTCCGGTAATCACTACCCGTCTCACTTCGGCTACCGCCTTTCGTCATCAAAATGAATCGGAAAACTTCATCATACTAAGGACAGGGAGAAAGTCCCGCGCTGAAACACGACGGGACTTTTTGCCTGACTTACTTCTGATGAGATTCGATGTATTGAACCACATCTCCCACCGTGGAGATCTTTTCCGCCTCTTCATCGGAAATCTCCAAACCGAACTCATCTTCCAGCTCCAGAACCAGATCCATCACGTCGAGGGAATCGGCATCCAGATCCTCCTTGATGGACGCCTCCGGCGTCACTTGTGACGGATCCACGCCCAGCCGGTCGACGATGATGCGCTTCACGCGCTCCAGCGTATCGGACATCTCCGTTCACCTCCCCTTTATGGTGATAAGGGATACACCTCTTAAAGATTAGCAAAAACAGAGGTGAGGGTACAAGAAGACAATTTCCCCTCCTTCGGCGATATGAAGGCGGCATCCCCCCTTTCAACGGGAACGGGGTTCAAACCATCACCATTCCGCCGTCCACATGCAGGGTTTGACCGGTGATGTAGCCGGCATCGTCCGAGGCCAAAAACCGGACGGCCGCCGCCACATCCTCAGGAGAGCCGAACCGGGCGAGGGGAATCTGGTTCATGATTTGATCGCGCACCTCATCCCCCAATACGGCGGTCATATCCGTCTCGATGAAGCCCGGAGCGATCGCATTCACCGTAATCCCGCGGCTGGCCAATTCACGGGCCAGCGACTTCGTCATGCCGATCACCCCCGCCTTGGCCGCCACGTAGTTGGCCTGCCCCGGATTTCCGCTCACCCCGACCACCGAACTGATGTTGATGATCCGTCCGGACCGTTGCTTCATCATCGTCCGGATCACCGCCTTGCTGAAGAGGAAGGTCCCCTTCAGATTGGTGTCGATCACCCGGTCCCAATCCTCCTCCTTCATTCGGAGAACCAGATTGTCCCGGGTGATCCCGGCGTTGTTCACCAGAACGTCGATTCGCCCGAAGGCGTCAAGCACCTGCTTTACCGCCGAATCCACCTGGTCCGCCTGGGAAACGTCCGCCTGGATCATCACTCCCCGGCGACCCCGCTTCTCGATTTCGGCAACCGTCTCTTCCGCCCCCTGCCGATTACCCGCGTACACGATGGCCACATCGGCGCCCGCGTCGGCCAGGGCGATGGAAACGGCCCGTCCGATCCCCCGGGATCCGCCGGTCACAATCGCCACTTTTCCGGACAACATGGGGAACATTCCTCCTTTTAGGTCAGGATTGCGTCCAAGGACTAACCCTTCAGTTCCGCCAGCGCCTTTTCCAGGGAGGGAACATCCTGCACCGACAGGGCCTTCACCCGGCGATCCACCTTTCTCACCAGACCCGTCAGCACGTTTCCGGGACCGATCTCCACGAAGGTGTCCACTCCCTGTTCCATCATCCAGCGGACGCTGTCTTCCCACAGCACGGGGGAGGCCACCTGATCGATCAAGGATTGCCGGATCGTCCGGGCCTCCGTCACCGGACGGGCCGAAACGTTCGCCACCACGGGAACCGATGCATCAAGCACGGTCACGCCGGCCAACACCTCCGAGAGGCGCTCTGCCGCCGGCTTCATCAGGCTGGAGTGGAAGGGACCGCTCACCGCCAGCGGAATCACCCGTCGGGCACCGGCTTGGCGGGCGCGCTCTCCCGCTTCCTCCACCGCTTCCTTGTGCCCCGAGATGACGATCTGTCCAGGTGCGTTCAGGTTGGCGGGCTCCACCACGCGGCCTTCCCGGGAAACTTCGCGGCACACCCGCTCCAGCTCTTCCCGGTCAAGGCCCATCACGGCGGACATGGCCCCTTTTCCTGCGGGAACCGCCTCTTCCATGAAATTCCCCCGCTGGTGTACGATGCGGACGGCATCGGCAAAGTCCAGCGAACCGGCCGCCACCAAGGCGGAGTACTCGCCCAGGCTGTGCCCGGCCACCAGAACCGGGACGATTCCCCCGTCGGAAAAGGCCGTGTACAGCGCGATGCTGGTGGTAAGTATGGCCGGTTGGGTATATGCGGTCAAACGGAGCTTCTCCTCGGGTCCTTCAAAACAGAGCCCGGACAGGGAAAAGCCGAGAGCCTCATCCGCCTTGTCGAAAATCTCCCGGGCTCCCTGGTGCGCCTCGACGAGATCGCGCCCCATCCCCACTTTCTGCGAGCCTTGGCCCGGAAAAAGAAATGCCGTTTTCCCCATGTTTCTCTCCCCTCCTCTCAGCACGCATCCATCAGGTGTCCATCGACCACTTCAGCACCGCCGCCCCCCAGGTCAGACCGCCGCCGAAGCCGACCAAAACCAGCGTATCCCCCTTTTTGATCCGTCCCTGGTGCACCGCTTCATCCAGGGCCACCGGGATGGACGCCGAGGACATGTTGCCGAAGCGGTCCAGATTGACGATCACCTTCTCCTCCGACAGTCCGAACCGCTTGACGGCGGCATCGATGATGCGGATGTTGGCCTGATGGGGCACGAGGAAATCGATGTCCTCCTTCGTCATCCCCGCCTTCGAGAGCGCCTCCTCCGCAGCATTTCCCATCACGCGGACGGCAAACTTGAAAACCTCCCTGCCGGCCATGGAAATGGTGTGGAGGCGCTCATCCACCGTGTGCCGGCTCGCCGGCATGCGGGATCCGCCCGCAGGCTGCTTCAGCAAATCCCCGCCGGACCCGTCGGCCCCCAGTTCAAAGGAGAGGAAACCGCGTCCCTCCTCCACCGGCCCCAAAACGACCGCTCCGGCTCCGTCGCCGAACAGCACGCAGGTGTTCCGGTCCTCCCAGTTGGTGATTCTGGAAAGGCAGTCCACACCGACCACCAGGGCATACCGGTACATGCCGCTTTGGATGAACTGGGTCGCGGTCGCTATGCCGTACAAAAATCCCGAACAGGCCGCGGACAGGTCGAACGCGGCCGCCCTTTTCGCCCCCAGGCGGTCCTGCAGCAGACAGGCCGTCGCCGGGAACATCATGTCGGGAGTCACGGTGGCCACGATGATCAAATCCAGCTGATCCGCCGTCACTCCCGCCGCCTCCAGCGCCCTGCGGCCCGCTTCCACCGCCAGATCGGAAGAGGCCTGCTCTTCCGCGGCGATGCGCCGCTCCCGGATTCCCGTCCGGCTGACGATCCATTCATCCGTCGTATCTACCATGGTTTCCAAATCCTTGTTGGTCAAGACCTTCTCCGGCAGATATGAACCTGTCCCGATGATCCCCACCGGTTTCAAGCTGTTCAGCCCCTCTCGATTCTATGTAAATCCTCGGTGATCCGCGGGATAACCCCCCGCTCCACGAACAGACGGGCTTGGCGGACGGCGTGAAAGACCGCTTTGGCATCCGAGGAACCGTGCGCCTTGATGATCGGACCGGACAGCCCCAACAGGGGAGCTCCGCCGTGTTCCTTGTAATTGATCTCCCGGGCGAAGCGCTTGAGACCCGGCTTCAGCACCGCCGCAGCCAGCTTGTTCCACCAGGTTCGGGTGAACTCCTGTTTGAGCCGGTCCATAATCGCCTTGGCCACGCCCTCCGACGTCTTGAGGAGGATGTTCCCGCTGAATCCGTCGCAAACCAATACGTCGCAGACGCCGTGAAGAATGTCCCGGGACTCGACATTTCCCACAAAATGGATCGGCAATTCCTGGATCAACCGGTAAGCCTCTTTAATCAGCTCGGTCCCTTTTCCCTCCTCGGTCCCGATATTGAGCAAACCCACCCGGGGGTTTTCAAATCCCAGCACCTTTTCGGAATAGATGCTTCCCATCAGTGCGTATTGCGCCAAATGATGCGCCTTGGCATCGGGGTTGGCCCCCACGTCGAGCACCAGCGTTCCCCTGCCGGATACGCTCGGAAACATCGGGGCGAGCGCCGGCCGGTCGATCCCTTGAATCCGACCGGTATATAAGAGGCCCGCCGCCATCAACGCGCCGGTGTTCCCCGCGCTGATGAAGGCGTCAACCTCCCCCTCCTTCACCTGTTGGCAACCGACTACCAAGGAGGATCCTTTCTTTCGTCGGACGGCCTTCACCGGCTCTTCGTCCGGTCCAATCCATTCCGCCGTATGCAAAATCCGTACGTTGGACGGGAACCCGTCCGCGAAAAGCGGCCGCAGAACCTCTTCAGGACCGATCAGAACGAACTCGTCGTCCCTCCACTCCTGAGCCGCCGAGCGGATTCCGTCGCAGATCGCCTTCGGAGCGTGATCACCGCCCATGGCGTCCAATGCAATCCGCATTCCTTCTCCTCCTCACTTCCTGCCTTTCTCCTCCCTGGAGCGGTACATGTCGAACACTCCCTGAAACACCCTCTCCTCGTTGACAAAGGTCTCCACGTCCACCTGAATCCGGTGAGGGGTGGATTTGACGACGCGGGCCTTGGCAATGCACTTTTCCCCCAGATGCACCGGTCGCACGAACCGGATCGCCGCCGATGCGGTGAGCACCACATCCGCATCGATGACGGCGACGGCCAGAGAGTTGGCCTGGGCAAACAGGTGATGCCCCCGGGCGATCCGGTTGCGGGAAAACACATGCTCTTCGCGAATCTCCAGTACGGAAACGCCGCTTCGATTCAGCTGAAGATCCACGATCTCGCCGATCACCTCTTCCGGAGCCAGGGAACGGATCCGGTCAAAATTCCCTTCAGCCATGTCCTTGATCCGTTCGCGCAGTTCCGGGATTCCCAGCTCCATCCGGTCCAGGCGGATGGTTTGGACGCTGACCCCGTGTCGCCGGGCCATCTCCTCATCCGTGAGGAAAGGGTTGGCTTGAAGCGCCAGTTTCAACTGCCGCTGCCGTTCCTTTTTGGGGAGTCGCACTGCCGGGTTCACCACCCTTTTAGGACCACGTGTTAATACCAAGTCCCAATTCAGTATATACAAAACCCCTCTGAAAAACAAGCCGCCCACGGGCAGAGGAGATCCATAAAAAGAAGCGGGGAGCCGGCCTGTGCTCCGGTTCCCCGCTTCCATCAGTTCTCCACCACTTCTTCGCCCTTGTAATGACCGCACTCCTTGCAGACCCGGTGGGCGAGCTTCCACTCGCCGCACTGGGGGCAGCGCACCATCCCCGGAACGGACAGTTTGAAATGGGTGCGACGCTTGCGTTTCCGCGTTTTGGACGTTCTCCTGAAAGGTACCGCCACCTGAATCACCTCCCCTTGATCGAAAAGCCCCGTCAATCCTCGGGGATTCGAAGTTCCTTCAATACGGCGAGCCGGGGGTCGATCCGCTCGGTGCGGCACAAACAGGTCTCCCTGTTTCGATCCACGCCGCACTCGGGACACAGACCCTTGCACCCCTCCCGGCAGACAGGTGCGTAGGGAAGCTCAAGAAGAACCGCTTCCCGAATATAGGGAGTCAGATCGATGTGATCTCCCTCGACAAAGCAGATCTGATCCTGATCCGCCCGGTCCGCCCGATTCGTGAATTCCTGCGTCCACTGCCCCGACAAGGTTTTCTCGAAGGGGGACAAACAGCGGGAGCAGGTGAGGCTCGCCCGGGTCCGATGCTCGGCATGCACGTGAAAGAGACCGCTCTCTTCCGATGCCGTCACACGAACCCAAACGGGATCCAGCCGTACCAGTTGCGGAACTTCCCGTTCAATCCCCCTCAGTTCAATCGTTTCCTCACGAACCAGGGGCTTGTTTGCCCGGACTATTTCCGGCAGATAGAGACGCATGGCTTATACACCTCACAGGGCACCCGCCCGGGCCACCAAAACAGGGTTATTATATGCCAAGTTGGCGGGTGTGTCAATGTTCGACACCTTTGCTCGCTCTTCCTTCAATCGTTTCAGATAGCCGACGGCCTCCTCCAGGGAGTGAACGGGGACAATCTTCATGCGGCTGCCGATCTCCCGGGCGACCGCCTCCGCCTTAAACTGGTTGGAATCCCCGGGATGGACATCGGCGGGGACAAAGAAGAGGTCGGCTCCTTCCCGATCCGCGGCCATCACCTTTTGCTCCACCCCGCCGATCTGTCCCACCTCCCCTTCGGCCGAGAGGGTGCCGGTGCCCGCGATCTTCAGCCCCCGCGTCAAATCCTCGGAGGTCAACTGGTTGAGGATTTCAAGGGCGAACATCAGCCCGGCGGAGGGACCTCCGATGTGATCGGCCTGGATTCGGACCTGGGGATCGGTTTGGATGCGGCGCTCCGTCACCGGAACGATGCCGATCCCCACATGTCCTCCCTCGGATCGGGAAAACCGGACCAGGGAGAGCCTCTTCTCCAATTTCCTCCCCTTCCGCCACAGGCTGATGCGGACCGATTCCCCCTCCCGCTTCCCCTCCAGGACGCGGAGCAGTTGCGGAACGGTACGGATCGGATGGCCGTCCAACGCCACGATCCGGTCTCCGGAAGCCAAGACGCCCTCGGCAGGCATGCCGGACAAGGTTCGAAGCACCTTCACTCCCAGGAGAAACTCCTCGACCGGCCGCCCGGCATAACGGAAGGCGGCGATGATCGCGTTCTGTTGCGAGAGCAGCATCCACTCCCGTTGACGGAGACGGTACGCATCCGAGCTTTCCCCGGGCTCCAGCAGTTTTTCCCGGGGCACCAGACTGCTCCCGGGAATCATCCAGGCAAAGAGGTACTGAAGCGCACTTGCTTCGCTGACGCTGACCGTGGTGAGCAAAAACTGCCCCTTCTCGCGAAGGTCTCCCCCGGCCACGTTGACGAGTTGCAGAACGGGAACCGCCGTGCCGGGGCGGAGCACGAAATAGGGAGTGGGTATAAACCATGCGGCAATCGCGAGAAGCAGGACGGCGAACCCGAGGGTTCCCCACCTTCTACGGATCATTCGGATTCCACCTTTTTCCATGCGGCACTACCTCGCCGATCACCTGTCGAATTTCTTCCAGTTTGGCAAGGGCGGCCTCCTCCCCCCGGCGAATGCACTCCTCAACCCGGGTGAATGCGGTCGGGCTGATATCGGACAGCTCGGGGTAGATGGCCACATCGGCCGTCAAAATTTGCGGGCTGGTGATTTGCCTTTCCATCACTTCTAAGGATTGGGCAATCACGTCGAAAATATTTCGGATTTTGAGCCCGCCCGTAGGCGGAATCACATCGACGGCAATCACCACGTCGGCCCCCATCTCCCGGACTACCGAAACCGGCACCCGGTCGATGACGCCCCCGTCCACCAGGGTCCGCCCTTCCCATTCCACCGGCTCAAAAATTCCGGGAATCGACACGCTCGCCCGCACCGCCAGGTCGATCGGCCCCGTCGTGAAAACCACCCGCTCGCCGTTGGTCAAATCCGTCGCGATCACGGAGGTGGGAATTCGCAAATCCTCCAGGTTCTTTCCATGGGTGAGGAGCCGGACCAGCTCCCGGATCCGGTCGCCGGTGATCAATCCACGTCGCGGAAAGGTAAAATCGAGCCACTGGTTCCGCTTCAAATGGATCGCCAACTGTTCCATCATCGCCAGATCCGCCCCGTTGGCGTAAACCGTCCCGATCAGGCTGCCCATGCTGCTCCCGGCGATCGCGTCGACCGGTATCCCCTCCCGTTCCAGCACTTTCAGCACCCCGATGTGGGCCAGACCCCGCGCGGCACCCGATCCCAAAGCGAGCCCCACTTTTGGCCGTGACAAGGAATTCGCCTCCTTTTCACATCAAACATCCTCCAACTGACGGATAAGACGAGCGGTCTATTTCCGTCCCCCATCGCGTAGACATGTTATCAAACACTGCAAGAACGGGAGGAAAGAAGGTGCAACCCAGGACGTCTGTACACAGAAACCAATTGAAAACGATCCTGTTTGGAACAGTGGCGGCTTTTTTGGTTCTATCGCTGCTCCTGTATCCGGAGCAAGCCTTTGATTCGGCCCTGAAAGGGCTGAAAATCTGGTGGGATGTGGTCTTTCCCGCCCTGCTTCCCTTTTTTGTCGCATCGGAAATCCTGATGGGTTTCGGCGTCGTCCACTTTATGGGAGTTCTGTTGGAGCCCTTCATGCGCCCCCTTTTCCGCGTTCCCGGAACGGGCGCCTTTGTCATGGCGATGGGGCTGGCATCGGGTTATCCGATCGGCGCCAAACTGACGGCCCGACTTCGCGAGCAGAAACTGCTCTCCCGCTCCGAGGGCGAAAGACTGGTTTCCTTCACCAATACCGCGGATCCCCTGTTCATGTTCGGGGCTGTGGCCGTCGGGTTTTTCCACGACGTTTCCCTCGGCGTGGTGATCGCCATCGCCCACTACACCTCCAGCCTGCTGGTCGGTCTGGCGATGCGTTTCCACGACCCGCGGGGGGATTCGACGCCGCCTGTTCCCGCCGATCAATCCTTCTTTCTCCTGCGAGCGTTCCGGGCCATGCACCAAGCCCGGCTCAAGGACGGGCGCAGCCTGGGGCAGCTGATGGGGGACTCCGTCACTTCGTCCATCCAAACCCTTCTCCTCGTCGGAGGGTACATCATCATGTTCTCCGTCATCACCGACGTCTTGACGAAAATCGGGGTCACCGAACTGCTCTCCGGCTTCCTCGGCCTGTTGCTTTCCCTGCTGCAGATACCGACGGAACTGGCACCTGCCCTGATTACCGGAACCTTTGAAATCACCCTGGGAGCCCAGAAGGCCAGCGTCGCCCCGGAAACGGTGGACATGGTCTACAAAATCGCCATCGCCGGCATGGTCACCGCCTGGAGCGGCCTCTCGGTCCACGCCCAGGTGGCCAGCATTCTGAGCAGCACCGACATCCGCTACACGCCTTACTTTTTCGCCCGGATTCTGCACGGGGCCCTCGCCGGCCTGATCACCCTGATCATTTGGGACCCCGTTCATCAATATCTTCTGTCCGATGCAGCCATACCGGCCTTTTTGCAGCAGGTTCCCGAAGCGGGATGGACATCCATGCTGGAACGGTTCCTGCACATCGGAGGCAGAGCGCTCCTCCTGCTCACCGGGATGATCGTCGTCGCGACGGCCTTCCGGTGGATCCGGCGATCCGTCGCGGCGATTCGTAAAGCCGGTTAATCCTGCTTCAGATGGCCGTACTTCACCATCAGAGCCTTTTTCACCGCGTCGGGGACCAATTCCCCGACATCGGCTCCGTATTTGGCGAATTCCTTGACAATTCCCGAACTGAGAAAGGAGTATTTGTTGTTGGTCATCATGAACAGGGTCTCCGCCTCCTTGTTCATCTCCCGGTTGATGGAGGCGATTTGCAGTTCGTACTCGAAATCGGAGATCGCCCGGAGCCCCCTCAGGATGACGTCGGCCTTGATGGAGCGGATATAGTCCACCAACAGTCCGTCGAAGCTGTCCACCTCCACGTTGGGCATCTCTTTCGTCACCTCGCGGATCAAGGCCATCCGCTCCTCGACGGTGAAGAGAGGCTGCTTGGAGGCGTTGTGCAAAACGGCCACGATGAGCCGGTCAAAGACCCGGCATCCCCTTCGAATGATGTCCAGATGACCGTATGTAATCGGGTCAAAACTGCCTGGATACACCGCGATGCTCATGCTCGCCAACTCCTTTGTTTCATTCATCCGCGTCCGGAGCGTACAGAGTGATGGCCGCATCGCCGAAGGTCATCCGCCGATAGGCCGTGAGCGTTGCGACCCGATCCGGCGGGGGATGGCGAAAATCATGTTCGGCAACCACGACACCGCCTTCTCCGAGCAGGGGTGCTGCCGCGATTTTCTCCAGCACCGGCATCAGCAGGTTTTCCCGGTAGGGGGGATCCAGGAAAACCAGCCGAAACCGGGTTTCCCGCCGGGCCAGCTTCCGCAAAGCGCTCCGGACATCCTCCCGAAGCACCTCCGAACGCTTGATGAATCCGGTTTTTTGCAAATTGTCCTTGATGGTGTACACACTTGCCCGGGATCGGTCGACAAAGACAACCCGGTCACACCCCCGGCTCAGGGCTTCGATGCCGAGGGAGCCCGTGCCTGCAAACAGGTCCAGGGCCCAGCCGCCGTCGAAGTAGGGACCGATCACCTGAAAGAGGGTTTCCTTCACCCGGTCCGACGTCGGCCGAACGTGATTTCCGGGAACCATTTTCAACCGGATGCCGCGGGCCGAACCGGCGATCACGCGCATCCTCACACCTCCCGCGGCGGATTGAACATAATTAATCCTACCACAAAAGCCCCGCCGGGGGAAAACGGCAGAGTTTCACCATCTTCACCGAAAAATAACATTGCAGTGTATATATTCCCTGATCATGGGAAAAGATAGAAGTGACGGCACAGGAGGATGCCGTCACCGCGAAGAAGACTTAGTTTCCCCATAAGCTCTTCCTCCGGTTTCTCCTCTCCCATACCGTATCCGCCATCGGGCGGATACCATGGGCTCCCGATTTTTTCGGGGGCCAATTTTTTTTAAAAAAAACCCGCCGAGTATTCGGCGGGCTTCAACCTTTCGCGCTCCTTCCTTCATGGCGCGAACGAGTCCGGATTTTGTCCAGCACTTCCGTTTCGTCGAAGGATGGAGACAACTTTTCCACGCTTTCCATCTGTCGAACGGGACTCTTCCCGCGCGAAGAGGGATTCCCCGAACCCAACCGTCTGTCGCCATCCGATTCCGGAAAGCTCCTTCTCCTCCGCCCTTCCCCTGCTTCCTCCCCTTCCCAGTCGAAAAACGCTTCCCACTCATCATCCGAGGGAGGAATCTCCATCTCCCAAAACTCCCGGAAATGGATATCCCACGACGGTTCCAACTGTCTCCGCGGGGGATAAAAAGGAGGGGCTTCATCCATCCACGGGAACAAGTCCGGAAATTCCTCCGGAAAAAGAGGAGGGGGAAAGAAGCGATCGCCTTCCCGCTCCCTTTGGAACCGAGGAGGGCGGTCGGCGCCGGAAGAACGTGGACGGGCCACCTTCCCCTTTTTGTTCAAGGGAGACGTCTCCCTCCTTTCCGGATCCGTCTTTTGCAGCGCCGCAACGCAAAAATCATCACCCGATCTCGCGGAACCCAACCGACTTTTGCGCGGCGCCTTCATCGAACCGCCCGCTTCAACATCAACGCTTCCCGTCGGGTGATGACCTGTTCCTCCACCATTAAATCAATCAATCGATGGGACAACTCCCTGTATCGGGGCGACTGCTTCAACTTCTCCACTTCTTCCGGCGTAAACAAGCGATGAACCAACTCCGTCGAATACTGAAGCAGGGCAAAAGCCCCGCCGGACCGGCGAACCTGCTTCGCCTGTTCGATCACATGATGGATGCGACGGACGCTCACCGCTCTGCGGCCCAAAATCCGGTTGACATGCTGTGCCGCTACTTCGTACAAGGCGTTCGCTTCCGGTTTCACTCCCAAGCCCCCAGCTGGTTTTTTGTCTCCCTGCACAATATGCACAAGAGGTGGAAGGGGATTGGATACCGGCCCGAAAAAACGCCTTTAATCCAGACTCGGGTCGTCCAGCCCTTCCCTTTTCAGGAGGGAATGCAGCGGCGCCCATTCCTCCCGCTCCCAAAAGTCCGACCGGGACACCAGCTCCCAGGCATCCGCCCGGGCCACCTCCAAAACTCGCTCGTCCCGGGACAGATCGGCAATGCGAAAATCCGGCATCCCGCTCTGCTTCACGCCGAAAAACTCTCCGGGACCCCTCAGTTCCAAATCCCTTCGGGCGATTTCAAAACCATCCACGGTTTCCGTCAGGATCCGCATGCGTTCCACTCCCGTCTCCGACTTCGGGTTGGCCACGAGGATGCAAAACGCTTCGCCGCCGCCCCGTCCGACCCGGCCGCGAAGCTGATGCAGCTGGGCCAGCCCGAAGCGGTCCGCGTCATAGATCACCATGACGGTCGCCTTGGGAACATTGACGCCCACTTCCACCACGGTGGTGGAAACCAGCACCTGCACATCCCCCGCCGCAAAGCGGCGCATCACTTCATCCTTGTGGTCCGGCGCCATTTTGCCGTGGAGAAGCCCGACCCGAAGGGGAGCCAGCTCTTTGGTCAGCTCTTCATAGAGCGACTGGGCGTTCTGCAAATCCATCTTTTCCGACTCTTCGATCAGCGGGCAGATCACGTAGGCCTGTTCCCCCGATCGGCACCGCTGTCCGATAAACCGGATCAGCCGGGGCCACACATCGGGCTTAACCCAGTGCGTTTCCACCGGCTGTCTTCCTTTGGGCATCTCGTCAATTACGGAGACATCCATCTCTCCGAAAGCGGTGATCGCGAGCGTGCGCGGAATGGGTGTCGCCGTCATGAACAACACGTCGGGGGACTCCCCTTTTTCCCGCAGGCGCGCGCGCTGTTTCACGCCGAAACGGTGCTGTTCGTCGGTGATCACCAAGCCCAACCGGTGGTATTCCACTCCCTCCTGGATCAGTGCGTGGGTTCCCACCACCACATCGGCGGATCCGTTGGCGATATCCCGGAGAACTTCCCGCCTCTGTCGGGCGGAAAGACGGCCCGTCAGCGTCACAACGCGCACCCCGAAGGGCTCCAGCAACTTCCCGAGGGTTTCGGCATGCTGTTCCGCCAGGATTTCCGTCGGGACCATCAGGGCGCCCTGATATCCGCTCAGATGATTGGCAAACAAGGCGATCGCCGCCACCACCGTTTTCCCCGAACCCACATCCCCTTGCAGGAGGCGGTACATCTGCTCCTCCTTCGCCATGTCGGACAGGATCTCATCCACCACACGGCGTTGGGCGCCGGTCAAGGGAAAGGAAAGGGAGGCGATGAACGCTCCAATCCGCTTCCGGTCCAACTGGCGCGCAATCCCTCTGGATTCCCGTCGAATCCGGCGTCGGAGAGCCATGATCTTCAACTCGTACAAAAAAAGCTCCTCGTACACCATCCGGCGTCGGGCCTGCTTCCCCTCTTCCCATCCACGTGGAAAATGAAGAAGGTACATGGCTTTCGCCCGATCCATCAGCCGGTATCGCCGGACCAGCGCTTTTGGGAGGGGCTCCTCGATATGTCGTCCAAATTGGACAAAGGCTTGATGAATGGTTCTCCGAAGCCACTGCACCTTGATCGATCCGGAGACGGAATAAACGGGAACCAATCGTCCCGCCTCATACCCCTGCCGCTGGGGGTCGAGCAGCGTGCGTTCCGCAGTGAGCTGTAAGCGGTGGCGATCCCACTTGCCGGCGACGATGATCGGTTTGCCGGAAACAAGCTTGTCCCTCAGAAAGGCCTGGTTGAACCAGATCACGGTAATCGGAATCCCGTCCACCATCAGTTTCCCGGTGAGACGGGACTTTTTCTTGCCGTACCAGCGGATACTCGGCTCCCCGAATACCTCCCCCCGGACGGTGATCCGCTCCCCGTGGCCGGCCCGATTCAGATCGGTCAACCGGTTGTCATCGTACCGAAAGGGAAAATAGGTCAAAAGATCCTCCACCGTCTCAATACCCAACCGGTTCAGATCTTCCGCCCGCTTTTCCCCCACGCCGGCCACCTGGGTGACGGGAATTTCCGACAGCCTCATTCCTTCGACGGCGTCCCGAAGATCTTGCGCTCCAGCGCCCGACCCGTCGGGGTGGCCGCCAACCCTCCCAATGCCGTTTCCTTCAACGACACCGGCATATCGCGGCCGATCCGGTACATCGCCTCGATCACCTCGTCCGTGGGGATAATGCTCCGGACGCCGGCCATGGCCATATCGGCCGCCACCATGGCGATGGCCGCTCCCATGGCGTTGCGCTTGACACAGGGAGCCTCCACCAACGTGGCCACGGGATCGCACACAAGCCCGAGCATGTTTTTCAATGCGATGGCCACCGCCTCCGCCGACATGGAAGGCGTTCCCCCGGCCATCTCCACCACCGCCGCAGCGGCCATTCCCGTCGCGGAACCCACTTCCGCCTGGCAACCCCCCGCCGCTCCGGAGATAAACGCATTGTTGGCGATCACATAGCCGATAGCCCCGCCGACAAACAGGGCGCGCACCATCTTCTCCCGGTCGCTTCCCAAAAGTTCCGCTGCGGCGAACACGCACCCCGGGAGAATGCCGCAGGACCCGGCCGTCGGTGTGGCCACGATCGTTCCCATCGCCGCGTTCACTTCGGAGGTGGCGGTCGCCTTGGCGACGGCATCCAATACATGGTGGCCGGAAAGCAATACCTTGGCGTTTTTCCGGTATTGGTCAATCCGGCGGGCGTCCCCTCCGGTCAAACCGCTGCGAGAGCGAACCTCCTCTTCCAAGCCGCGGCGGATGGCCTTCTCCATGACGTCCAGGCTCTCTTCCATTTTCCCGACAATCCGCTCCCGCGACTGTCCCGTCGCCTCCATTTCGGAGCGAATCATCACTTCAGAGATGGGAATGCCTTCCGACTCGGCAATCTCCACCAGCTCAGCTACGGTTCGAAATCTCATTCATACGGCTCCTTTCGGACACGACATTCAGGCGAACAGAGTGGCTCCCGTGATTCCCGGCTGGGCGGCGATCTCATCCAGCACCTTCTGCCCCACCGCCTGATCCGTCTCGATGATCATCAAGGCTTCCGACCCTTTTTCCTTGCGGGAAACCTGCATATATCCGATGTTGATCCGGTGCCGGGCGAGAACGCCGGCGACGGCGGCAATCGCTCCGTAGCGATCTTGGTGCGGGACGAGCAGGGTCGGGGAATTGCCGGTCATCTTCAGTTCGAAACCGTTCAACTCCACAATCTCCATCTTGCCGCCTCCGATGGAAACGCCGACCACCTCCGTCGCTCCCCGCTCGTCTTCCAGGCGAAGCCGAACCGTGTTGGGGTGCTCGGGCACCTCCTCCGACTCCCGAAACTCCACTTCGATCCCCTGCTCCCGGGCGATTTCCAGAGACCTCACGATCCGCTTGTCGAAGGTATCAAAATCGAGCACGCCACCGATGAGAGCGATGTCCGTGCCGTGTCCCCGGTAGGTCTTGGCAAAGGATCCGTACAGCGTCACCATCACCCGTTCGGGCTTCCGCCCGAACAATTGACGGGCTGCCCGGCCGATCCGGGCGGCTCCCGCCGTGTGGGAGCTGGAAGGACCGATCATCACCGGACCGATAATATCAAACACCGAACGATATTTCATCCGTTACCCTCCCCACCGACTCCCCGGTAACAAATTGGCGGGAGCCTGATCATCTCCGCAAGACCGAAATCATTCCGCATAAAGGATGACTCCGAGCACACCGGGACCTGTATGGGTGCCGATCACCGGGCCCACGTCCGTGATCGTCAATTCCTCCACCTCGTATTGTTCTCGCAATTTGGCGGCCCATTCCTCCGCCTTGGACTTCCGCTCGGCATGGACCACGCCTGCGATCACCCGGCTGCCGGCCGCCACCTTCTCGCGAAGCAATTCGAACACCCGGGCCTCCGCCTTGCTCGCCCCTCTCACCTTGTCGACGGGATAAACTTCTCCCTGATCGCTGAGGGAAAGGATCGGCTTGATATTTAACAGAGATCCGACAAGGGCTGATGCCTTTCCGATCCTTCCGCCCTTTTGCAGATAATCCAGCGTGTCCACCAGAAACAGAACCTGTTCTCCCTCGATCATCCGGTTGGCCAGAGCGACGCATTCATCGATCGACTTCCCGGCCTTGGCCGCCCGGGCCACTTCCACGACGATGAGGCCGATGGCAAAGGAAGCTTTTTTCGAATCCAGCACCGTCACCTTGAATTCGCTTTCCACCATCGACTTAGCCAAGAGAGCCGATTGATAGGTGCCGCTCAGGGCCGAAGAAAGGTGGATGGACAAAATGTCCGTGTCTCCCTCCTTGGCCGCTTCCCGGTACACCTCCACGAAATCGATCGGCGACGGCTGGGATGTGGTCGGAAGATCCGAGGACTCCCGCAGCTTCCGATAGAACTCGTCCGGTTTGATGGTCACACCGTCAAGGTAGGAGGTCCCCCCCAAATGCACCTTCAGGGGCACCACTCCGATGTCCAGTTCCTGAATCAGTTCGGCGGGAATATCCGCAGTGCTGTCCGTGATCACTTTTACTCGGCCCACAACGAGCACCTCCGCTACTCAATGGTGATGAGAAAGAAATACAGCGGCTGACCCCCGTAATGAATCTCGCTCTCCACATCCGGATAATTTCTGGCCAGGAAATCGGACAATTCCTTCACCTGGGCGTCGGTCACGTCTTTTCCATACAAAATGGTCACCAATTCTCCGCCCCGGGCAAGCATCTTCTGCAGAAGATCCCTGGAGGTGGCGATCAGGCTGCCGCCGACCGTCTCAATCTTCCCTTCGTAAATCCCGATGAAGTCCCCTTCCTTGATGGAATGGCCGTTCACCTGGGAATCCCGCACAGCATAGGTGACCTCGCCGCAGCGCACACTCTCAAGCGCCTTCACCATCTTCTGCCGGTTCATTTCCGCATCGGCATCGGGATCAAAGGCGATCAGCGCCGTCAGGCCCTGAAGCACGGTACGGGTCGGGAGCACCGTCACCGGGATTTCCACCAGCTCCGCCGCCTGTTCCGCAGCCATGACGATGTTTTTGTTGTTCGGCAAGACAAACACGTGATCGGCGGACAATCCCCGAATCGCCTTCACGATATCCTCCGTGCTGGGATTCATCGTCTGGCCGCCCTCGATCACCTCATCGGCGCCCAGGCTGCGGAACATCCTGACAACTCCCTCGCCCGAAGCGACGGCGACGATGCCGTGGGATTTGCGCTCCGCCGCCGTTTCCGCGGGAACCGCCGTCCCTTGCTCCACGGGCGCGTCGGTCCCTGCCCAATGGGCATGCTGTTCCCGCATGTTCTCGATCTTGATGTTCGTCAGATCGCCGAACTTCTGGGCGAAATTCAGGACATCGCCGGGGCGCTCCGAATGGATATGTACCTTGACCAATTCGTCATCGGC
Organism: Planifilum fimeticola; assembly: GCF_003001905.1. Lineage (NCBI taxonomy): Bacteria > Bacillati > Bacillota > Bacilli > Caryophanales > Thermoactinomycetaceae > Planifilum > Planifilum fimeticola. The sequence goes on along the minus strand of NZ_PVNE01000010.1, from coordinate 49,554 downwards.
AACCACCAGCAGAGAATCGCCGAAGGCGCCGATCTCACCGCGGAATGCTCCTTCATCGAAGGTTCCCGCGCCCTTTCGGCGAATGATGAACTCCGTACAATACCCATGTTCGATCGTCGCAGGATCGATTTTGGACTGGGCCGTCTCGCCATGGGCAACGGCGGTGAGGGAGCGATCCTCCCCGAAGGCGGAAGCATCGCCGTCCATCTCTTCGGGAACCGCCTCTCCCCGGAGGGCGGACAAAAACCCCTCGAGGATATACACCAATCCCTGCCCGCCGGCATCGACGACGTTCGTCTCCGCCAAAATCGGCAGCAGTTGGGGCGTCCTCTCCAAGGATTTCCGGGCTCCGGACAGTACTTCCGCCAGGACTTCCGCCGGGTCGTCCGTCTGCCGGGAACGGATCATGCCCATATCCGCCGCTTCCCGGGAAACCGTCAGAATCGTCCCCTCAACCGGTTTCATGACCGCCTTGTATGCCATATCGACGCCCCGTTTGAACGCCTCTGCCAGCTCCCGGGCGTCGATGGTCTCCTTACCCGCCACTGCCTTGGAAAAACCGCGAAAGAGCTGGGACAGGATCACTCCCGAATTGCCCCTCGCCCCCATCAGGAGGCCCTTTGAAAGGGCTTCCGCCAAATCGCCCACCCGAGAGGGAGAGGATACCTTGTCCATCTCTCTCACTCCCGAGGAGAGCGTCAGGTTCATGTTGGTACCCGTATCTCCGTCCGGAACCGGAAAGACGTTCAGCGCGTTGACCCGTTCCTCGTTTTGCCGGAGGAAGAGGGCACCTCCGCGTATCATCCGATGAAAGCAAGCCGCATCAATCTTCTGTGTCAAACCGTATCCCCCTCAATCCTCATTCACCAAGCGTACGCCCTGAACAAAGACGTTTACCTTGTTCACCGTCAACCCGACCATCTGGTTCAGGGTGTACTTCACCTTGGACTGCACGTTATGCGCCACTTCGGAGATCTTGGTACCGTAACCGACAATGATGTGGAGATCGATCACCAGCTCTCCGTCCTCTGTGCGAACTTCAATCCCTTTGTTCAGATTTTCCCATCCGAGCAGATCGGTAATTCCGTCCTTCAACTGGCTTCGGGAAGCCATTCCCACCAGCCCGTAACAATCCATTGCCGCAGCACCCGCAATGGTGCTGATCACCTCTTCCGACACGTCAATGCGGCCGAGGGAGGTGGACATTTCAACCGCCATCGCGATTCCTCCTTGGAGTGGGAGCATGGTAAGACGATTTGACAATACGGGATCATAAGAAAAAACATGACCACACCTATCATACTGAACGTTTCGCATCCTTGCAAGGGATGGGGATCTGTGTTAAGATATGATGGTGTTGCTGCACTTATCGGACGGGAGGTGGAGTCGGATGGCGCGTCGCTGCTACATCACCGGGAAAAAAGGGCACACCGGCAACAAGGTGAGCCATTCCAACCGGAAGACGAAGCGCAAATGGGGCGTAAACGTGCAAAAAGTTCGCATTCTCGTTGACGGCAAGCCGAAACGGGTATATGTCAGCACCAAAGCCCTCAAATCGGGAAAAGTAACCCGCGTCTGACGACGACGGGTTTTTTTCATTAAAAAAACGCACCGCCACCGGTGCGCCAAGTCGTTATCCATTTTAAGACAACCCAAGGAATAATTCCGTTTTTCCTGACTTTCTCGCCGAGCATGTCAAAATCGCCCAGCGCGCCCCAGCCGGCGGGTCCAACCGAGATCGCAGGTTATTCACTCCTAATGCCGGACCTTCAGGTTCTTCGGCAAACGGGATACCGCAGGGCGTTTCCCTGGGCGATTTCGCTCGTCGTACACCGCTGTTCACTTTTCCTTGCTGAAGATCCCCAACAGGGCCCTGATCATCCCGCCGAGAAACTTCGGGAGTTTGATGGTGTAAAATTTCACCCCTACCCCTCCTTGCCAGATGTCGTCGACCCGACCGTCACCCGCTCACTTATATATATGCGGAATCCGCCGATGTGTGCCTGGAATATGGCGGGAGGGTGAAAGAGACTCGGGTCATCCCTGACCGAAGGTAGGGAAAGGCGGAATGGGCGGTCGAAAGCCTGCTTTCCGCGGGATGATCAGTCCCGGCTTTCCACGACGAAGAGCATCCCCGATCGAATCGCGATCGCCCCCTCCTCCTCCACCAGCTCGTTGCTGACTCCCAGGGAGTCACTCCTTCGCAGGACCGCTTCCGTCAAGGGATAACGAAATCCGGTGAGGGTCACTCCCGACGCCGTTTCGGTAAGAGGGAGCAGGGAAAGATAGCGGTAACGGCTCCTTCGCACCCGGCAGGCGTCCCCGCCCCGCAGGAGACGTATCCGATTGTGACGGTTGCGAATCTCTCCCCGCACACCTTCCCTTTCCAGCATCTCCAAGAGAAACAGGTTGGCCAGCGTGTGATCGAACCTCGTGCCGATCGCCCCCAGGAGGAGAACGGTCCCGGGGCGCCGTTTGAGGGCTTCCGTCACGGCAAAATGCGTATCCGTCACATCCTTTTCGGCGGGCAGCTTCTCGATGGGAACCCCCATCGTCGCAAGCCGTTCGTGCATCTCCATCCCCGCCGAATCAAAATCCCCCACCGCCAGGTGAGGAAGAAGGCCGGTTTCGAGGAGCGCGGCGATTCCGCCATCCACCCCGATCAAAAAATCATCCCGCGGACGGATTTCCTTTAAATCCTCCTGATCCAACCCGCCGCCGGTCACGATCACCACCCGTTCGGAACGTCCGGACTGCATCGCACCTCACCGTCCAAAAAAGAAACTGCTTTTCGGTGAAATCATTCCAACTGGAAGAGGGGGGTGCCGCCAGCCCGCCCTTGCAACAATCCAATGCGGCTTGCCCCCCTCGTTGTCTCGACAAAACCCTCACTCCGCTATATTTCCAATCAACCACGAAAAAACTCAACCGGAAGGCCGGGCGGCCGATGTTCCCGCTTCCGCCGCCGACCGAATCGCGGCGATGGCCTCCCTGCGGTCCGGCGCGCCGAAGACGGCCGATCCGGCGACCAAAACCGTCGTGCCCAGGGCGGTCGCCTCCCCGGCGTTCCCCGGATGAATCCCTCCGTCCACCTCGATCTCCACGTCGGTCCGGCCCAGCTCCTCCAGCATCCTCCTCACCTGTTCCACCTTCTTCAGGGCGGTGGGAATCAGCTTCTGCCCTCCGAAGCCGGGATTGACCGTCATGATCAACACCAGATCGATGTAGGGAAGGATCGGCTCCAGCAGGGAGACCGGCGTTGCCGGGTTGACCGCCACCCCCGCTTTGACCCCCTGCTCCGCGATGAGGGAAACGCTCCGGTGCAGATGAGGACAGGCCTCCTGGTGGATGGTGATCCAGTCCGCTCCGCTCTTGGCGAAGGCGGGGATATAGCGGTCCGGATCCTCGATCATCAGGTGCACATCCAGGGGCAAGCGCGTGTGAGGCCGGATCGCCTCCACCACCAGGGGTCCGATGGTCAGGTTGGGGACGAAATGCCCGTCCATCACGTCCACATGAATCCAATCAGCGCCCGCCGCTTCCGCCTCGGCCAACTCCTCCTTCAGGCGGGAAAAATCGGCGGACAACAGGGAGGGTGCGATTTTTACCATCTCGTGAACCTCCGATCCTCGCTGATTTCCTGCAGAAATTGAAGATAATGCCGATAGCGTCCGGGATCGATCTCCCCTCTGTCCGCCGCCTCCCGCACCGCGCAGTTCGGTTCCTCCCGGTGCAGGCATCCTCGAAAAGCGCAATGGACGGCGTGCTCGCGGATCTCGGGGAAACATTCCCCCAGATCCGTCTCCTCCATCCCGGTGAAATCCAACCTGCTGAACCCGGGGGAGTCCGCCACACGACCGCCGTCGGGAAGATCGATGATCTCCACACGACGGGTGGTATGGCGCCCCCGTCCCAATTTGGCGCTCACTTGCCCCGTCCGCAGCTTGAGGCCCGGAAGGATCTCGTTGAGCAGGGAGGATTTGCCCACCCCGGAGGGACCGGCGAAAACGGACAAGGTGCCCTTCAACCATTCCTTCACCTGCTCCACGCCTTCGCCGGTACGGATGCTGGTGGCGACCACCCGGTACCCGGCAGGCGCGTAGAGTTTGGCGATCCGATCCACTTCCGTCCGATCCGGAGCCAGATCCAGTTTGGTCAGACAGATGCACACGCGGAGCCCCGCCCGCTCGCAGTGGACGAGAATGCGATCCAACAGCACCGGCTGAAGGGGAGGTTCCCGAAGGGAGAAGAGAACCACTGCCTGCTCCACGTTGGCGATCGGCGGCCGGACCAGCTGCGTGCGGCGCGGCCGGACCTCCGTCACCACCCCTTCCTCCGGTCCCGTCCGCTCAAAGATCACATAATCCCCCACCAGGGGCGACAGGTTCTTCTTTTTCAATATCCCGCGCGCCCGGCACCGGATGTCCCCTTCCGGCGTGCGCACGTCGAAAAAACCGCCCACCGCGCGTACGATCTGTCCTTCCGGCATAGACAACCTCCTTCATCCCGGATGCGTTCTCAAATGGATGACGTCAGGGGCCGGCGACGTCTTCCGTCAGGTGGACAAAAGACGGCGCCTTCCCCCCGATGAAGCGATCCCCGTCCTCAGTCGTCGTCATCGTTTCCCGGCGGAGGATCTATCCGTTTGGGGATGTTGATCCATACGTTGACCGTGCCGCCCGGTTCCACATATTCGCCGGGAGCCGGATCCTGTGTAAAGGCCTGATAGGTACTGACTTCGTTGGAAGGCCAATACTTGAACTCGATATTGTAATCCACCTGGGGTTTAATGTCGTCCCGGATTCTCGACTCATAAATCCCGCGGAAATCCCTTACTTCGATCATGTTCTCCGTCGAATTGACGGTGAGTCTGACCTGGGTATTCTTCGGGACCACCTGTTTCCCCGGGGACGGGCTCTGATTGATCACTTCGTTGTGCTTATACTTTCCGTGCTGTTCCACCTTGACGGAGGGGTCCGGGAAGCCGTTATCCTTCAGCCATTGTTTTGCCTCGGCCAGCTGCTTCCCCGTCAAATCCGCCATCTCCATCGCGTTGGGTTTCGCGTCGGCGCCCGGGGGATTGTCATCGCCGCCGGTGAAAATGCCCATCACCGCGTTGAACCCGATAACGGACAGGGTGATGATCACGGCGAAGGTAAACATTCCGAAAAGCACCTTCTGCCACCAGGGCATATTGGCGCGGGCATTTTCCAGCCAGACGACCGTCCGCTGCAGGAGGGTCTTCTCCTTGTCCGCCGGCGCATGACGGAGCCGTTCGAGGCGGGAAAGGGTTTTCTCGCCCACCGCAGGAATATCCTCCGGCTCCTTCGACGCAACCTCCGCCTCCGATTCCCGGTTCGGAACCCGATTCGGCTGCCGTGCCTCCATCTCTCTCGCCCGGGCGGCGTTTTGGACCCAGCCGGGCTGAGGCAAATCCATCCCGTGGAGAATGTACTGGAGCTCCTGCATCATCGCCCGGGCGGATGCAAACCGCTTATCCGGATCCTTCTCCAGCGCCTTCAGGATCGCCCGGTTCACGCTGTCCGGCAGATCGGGACGGAGCTCCTTCGGTTCCACCGCCTGTTCCTGCAGATGTTTGAGGGCGATGCCGATGGCGGAATCCCCGTCAAAGGGAAGCTCTCCCGTTACCATTTCGTACATTACGATCCCGAGGGAATAGAGGTCGGACTTTTCACCGATCACTCCGCCCCGGGCCTGTTCCGGCGAGAAATAGTGAACCGATCCCATCACCGACCCGGTCTGGGTGATAGTGGAAGAGGTGGCCGCCCGGGCGATCCCGAAGTCGGTCACCTTGACCCGCCCGTTATATCCGAGAAGAATGTTGTGGGGTTTAATATCCCGGTGAACGATCTGATTGTCGTGGGCATGGGCCAGAGCGTCGCAGATCTGGACGGCGATGTGAACCGCGTCCTCCGGGGGGAGAGGCCCGTTCTCCTGGATGTATTCTTTCAGCGTCGGCCCCTCCACATATTCCATCACGATGTAGTGGATGTGCCCTTCCCGACCTACATCGTAGACATTTACCACGTTGGGATGAGATAAACTGGCGGCCGCTTGCGCCTCTCGGCTGAAACGCCTTATAAATTCCGAATCATTGCTGAGCGATTCGTTCAGCACCTTGATGGCCACATAGCGGTTGAGCAGCAGATCCTTCGCTTTATATACCACGGCCATACCGCCGCCGCCCACCCGGTAGAGGATTTCGTACCGTCCCCCCAGCTTTCTCCCTTCCATTGACATGGTCATCCCGCTCCTCCTCCGAGCTACGATGACGGGGTCGACCCGCCCGCGTTTTTAATCAGGATCAAGGATATGTTGTCTGTTCCTCCAGCATCCAGAGCCAACCGGATCAGTTGGTCCGCCTGTTCCGACAAGGAAACATCCGAAGTCAGGACCAGACCGATGTCCCGTTCCTCCACGATATCGGTCAATCCGTCGGAGCAGATCAGGAGAATGTCTTCCCTTTCCCAGGGAGTGACAATGATGTCCGCCTCCACTTCGGTGTTGGTTCCCAGGGCTTTGACGATCATGCTGCGGTGCGGATGGGTGCGGGCCTCCTCTTCGGTAATCTGGCCGTGCTTCATCAACATGTTGACCAGCGAATGATCCTCCGTCAGCTGGTACAGACCCCCGTCGTGAAGGATATACGCCCGACTGTCTCCGATGTGGGCGAGAACCACTTCTGACTCGCTCACCACCGCAGCGATCACGGTCGTCCCCATCCCGCGGTACTCTTCGTTTCCGTCGGCCAACTGGTGCACTTCCGCGTTGGCCTTCACCACCGCATCCAACAGCCGCTTTTTCTGCTCCTCCGTGCTGGCGTCGGGGGAAAGAGAGCGCAGCTCCCGCCGGATCACCTGCACCGCGTGCCGGCTGGCCACTTCGCCGCTCCGGTGACCTCCCATTCCGTCGGCGAGCACCGCAACCAGCGATCCGAAATCCGACCTGAACAAGTCAACGGCATCTTCATTTTGCGGACGTACCTTCCCTTTGTCCGTTCGCCATACTGCTTCCATGCCGGTAACTCCTTTCTCCACGCCTCCATCCCTCTTCTTGCGTTCGAGAGGGATATTACAGCACCCCGATCCGCTTGGCCCGCAACTGGCCACAGGCCGCATCGATGTCGCTTCCGTGCTCCCGGCGTATGGTCGTATTGACCCTGTAGGACTGCAGGACCTGTTGAAAACGGAAGATCCGCTCCCGCGGAGTCCGCTGAAGGTTTCGCTCCGGCACGAAATTGACGGGAATCAGGTTGACCAGACAGTTCATCCCCGATAGCAGTTTGCCCAGCTCATGGGCATGCTCCTCCCCGTCGTTTCGATCGCCGATCAGGGCGTATTCGAAGGTGATGCGCCGCCCCGTCATGTCCAGATAATACCAACAAGCATCCATCAGTTCCGGCAGGGGATAACGGCGGTTGATCGGCATCAGTTTGGACCGGAGCTCATTGTTCGGGGCATGCAGGGAGACGGCCAATCCCACCTGCAGCCCTTCTTCGGCAAACCGGCGGATATTGGGTACCACGCCGCTCGTGGATACGGTGATGTGCCGCTGTCCGATCCGTAGGCCTTCAGGGTCGTTGATCACCCGGATGAACCTCATCGTCTCCTCATAATTTTCGAAGGGTTCTCCCGAACCCATGACAACGACCGTGCGGACGCGCTCTCCCTCCTGGTCGAGATAGCGCTGGGCGGCCACCACCTGGGCGACGATCTCCCCGGCCTCCAGATTGCGTTTCAGCCCACCCAGCGTCGAGGCGCAAAAGGTGCAACCGATGCGGCACCCGACCTGAGTGGTGACACAGACGCTGTTTCCATAACGGTGGCGCATGATCACCGTTTCTATCGCATGGCCGTCCCGAAGCCCGAACAAAAACTTCACCGTGCCGTCCCGGGAGGTTTGGACTTCGAGGGGCTCCAGCGGATCCAAGGTGAACGTGTCCGCCAATCGAAGGCGGAGATCGCGGGGCAGGTTGGTCATTTCGTTGAAATCCGTGCTCCGTTTTTGAAAAAGCCAGTTCATGACCTGTTCCGCACGCCATGACGGCTGATCTTGTTGGTTCATCCATTTTTTCCAATTGTCGGTATCCAATCCGTAAGCAACAGGTTTCATTATTCAATCTCCATCCGCGGTGTTCGGCGGATAACCGCCCTCCACCAAAACTTTCATTATTATAACAGTGATCAGGCCGATTGAAAAGGCGCGGCCGCCCGGGAAACGATGGACATACAAAGGGAGGACTCCTGATTAGGCCAAAAGACCCCCTCATTTATTGTATATTTCAATCCCCGATTCTGCAAAACCAAAAGACCGGTCCCAAACGGGACCGGTGTGATCAGTGAGCTTCCAGACTGAGGGTGTTGATCGTCACCTGATAATCCGCCTTCACGTCCGCCTTGGGAAAATCCCGTTCCCAATCGATCCGATTCCACAGATGCGGATGGTACGCATGGAGAAACGATCCAAACTGAAACACGTCGGTGCGAAACTTCTTCTGCGCCAGGTGCAAGGTCTTCCGAAACTGCTTTTCATAAGCCTGCTCCAGCCATTTCTCCACCTTGTTCAGGACCTGCTCCTGGCTCAAATCCAGTTTGGAACAGGTGTTCTCCACGACCCCTCCCCACACCTCCACCTTCACCCGAATTTTTACTTTTTTGCCCTGGTGCGACACGGATACCGAAGGATCGACCACCTTCGGTTCGAAAGTAATCATTCCCTTTCCGTCCGAACACTTCAATCGCACAGGATAACCTGCCTTCTCTTCCACAAGCTCCAGAATCGGATTGCTCTCTTCCCTCGACAAGCTGCCCACCATGTGGTCCCCCTTCATCACCGCGAGCCCCTTCCAAAAAACCTTTCCATCCGCGTTACCCCCTTGCCCGTCGGAATTCCCCTGCCCGACGGAATCCCCTTGGCCGCCGCCCATTCCCGGTTCAACGTGCAGATAATTGATATAGGCCGACCGCGTCGGATCCGACTGATTGATGAACCATTGACCCAACGTGGTGTCCGCCATTCTCCCGTGGCTCGATCCGTTTTCCACAAAATCCAGGATATATTCCGTCGGGATCTCGGCCAGCCTCAACTTGACCATCAGCGCATCCTTCGCCGGCCCGTCGACGATCAACGGCCAGATCTGGCGGCGGATTTCGGGATGGCGGCGCAGGGCGTCCAGGATTTTCATTCCCTTGTTCCGGACAACCTTTTCGCTCAGAAAAAGCAGGCGGGTGTGACCCAGAAACAGATCGTGGTTGGTCTGGTTTTGGAGATTCTCCAGGGCTTCGTACACCGTTTTCCCCACCGCCGAGAAATTGTGAACCGCCCCCTGTCCACCCTGACCGCCGCCGCCTCCGCCGGAACCGACGATCATGATCGGAATCGGAATCTGAACGGACACCTCCACCCCTTTCGGATGTTCGTCGATCGCCATCGCGAAGACGGAGGAGCGCTGTTCGATTTCCCGTCGATCCCAGCAACCGGAAAGAAGTCCCATCACCAGGACCCACACCAAGAGGTTAAACAGACGGCGACTCACCCTTCTTCTCCCCCTTTTTCCCCCGGATTCGGGCGATGATGTAAAGCGACGACGGAATCAGAAGCGCGTTGAAAAGCCGGAAGTGCCCGGCCCGTCTTCCCCATTTCCCCATCTCATAGGCATTTGTAGCCCACAGAGCCAACCCGTAGAGGATCCCTCCGATCGAAAGGGCAATCTCTTCCTGCGGACCATATCAGCCAAATCCCGCTGCGACAATCTGTACGGACCCTTCCACCCGCCCGGGTGGAAGGGGATCGCCGTCGCTCCGGCGGAGCTTCCCCGATTTCCCGCCTCCCGGCAAACGGGGGAGGCCCCGTCACCGGAAACTCCGCGAAGAGGCTAGACAGATGCCTCATCCTCCTCCCCCCTTTTTCTCCGGATGCGGGCGATGACATACAATAGCGGCGGAACCAGCAGTATGCTGAAAAACCACCAATATCCCATCAATTCCCCCCATTTGCCCATCTCATAAATGTTTGTGGGCCACAGGGCCAAGCCGTAGATGGTCCCGCCGACGGCGAGGGTCAGCCATTTCCGGCGGCGATCCGCCAGTCCCAAAAATTCCTGCAAAGTCTGGACAATGGCAAACATCGTATTGGTCAGTGTCGTGAACACCGCGATCACCCAGATGGACACCACGGCCGATTCCAGCCGTTCGAAAATCATCCCGGGAATGTGGACCGCCTTCACCAATTCCAGCACCGGCCACGCCAGACGGATCAACTCCTCCTTTCCGAAGACGGCCATACAAACGAGATAAGTAAACCAGTATCCGAACAAGGTGATGACGAATATGGCCGTGAGATAGGAACGAAACGCCTTTTTCGGCTCCTGATAGGCGCCCATGAAAACCAGGGCCACCTCGAAGCCCGTATAAGAAAACAGAGCCGTGGAGGCTCCCTTCACCACCTGCTTCCAATCCGCCTGAAACAGGGGAAGAAGGTGTTCCACTTCCCCGGCCTGAATCAGGGCCGCGATCAGCAGGAGCCCCGGGGCATAGATGAGCGGGAGGAGAAACTCGTTGAACCGTGCCAGCACCTGGACCCGGCTGTAGCTGACATAGGCGGCGGCGGCGACCAGCATCAACATGACGACCACGATCGGCGTTCTCTGAAAGACGGCGGTCACCAGCACTTGTCCGAAGGTCCGGGTCACCACCACCATGCCTCCCAGCCAGTTCACGAGAAAAATGGCGAGAAAAACAACGCCCAAAATTTTCCCAAGCCAGGGATACCTCCTGATTCCGAGGACTTCCTCGATGATGGCGGCAAGGCTCATCCCCGGAAAAAGACTGCCCAATTTGCTGATCACAAAGAGCATGATTCCGGCTATGATCCCCACCAGCGGGATCACCAGAATCCCGTCCGTGCCCATTTCCTTGGCCATCGAGCGGGGAAAGAGCAGCACGCCGACACCGATGACGCTGTGAACCATGAGCGCGTAGACCTGATAGGGGGAAATCGAGCCCTTTGGCAGCCAGGATTTTCCGCTCGCGTGTGAAGCCATGGCACCACCTCCTTACTCTTCCCGCACCCGGTTTCGGGGACGAAAAATCGATGGCCTCTTTTTCATCATCGTCCAGGGGACCCGAATCAGCAGGTCCTTCACATCCTGCCAGCGCAAGGGCGCCATCGGAGCCATGTACGGAACCCCGAAGGACTCCAATTTCACCAAGTGATGCAGCAGAAGCATGATACTGAGGACAATTCCGTACAGGCCGAAACCCGCCGCGACGATCATGATGGGAAACCGGAGCAGGCGGAGGGAGATCGCCGCGTTGTAGCTGGGGTTGGCATAGGAGCTGATCGTGGTGAGCCCGACCACGATCACCATGAGCGGGCTGACCAGCCCCGCCGTCACCGACGCCTCCCCGATCACCAGCGCTCCGACGATCCCGATCGTCGGCCCGAAGGGCCCCGGCAACCGGACGCTCGCTTCCCGCAGGATTTCCACGCTGATCTCCATCAAAAGGGCCTCGACGATGGAGGGAAAAGGAACCGTCGCCCGTCCCGCCGCCATGGCGATGGCCAGTGAAGACGGGAGCATCTCCGTGTGGAAGGAGACAAAGGCGATGTAGAAAGCCGGCCCCAACAGGGCGATGATCAGGGAAAGCAAGCGGAGAAAGCGGAGGAAGGTGGCGATTATATAGCGCTCGTAATAATCCTCCGAGCTGTAATAAAACTGGGCGAAGACCGCCGGGGCGATCAGCGCGTGGGGAGTACCGTCGACGAGGATGACCACCTTCCCTTCCAGCAGGTGGCTGACGGCCGAATCGGGGCGTTCCGTATTCTGGATCAGGGGAAAGGGAGTCCAGTAGTCATCCTGTATCATCTCTTCGATATAACCGCTCTCCAGCACGCCGTCCAACTCGATCCCCCGGATTCTTCGCTCCACTTTCTCGACCAGCTTGGGGTCGGACACCCCTTCGATATAGCAGAGGACGACATCCGTGCGGGTCCTGCGCCCCACCTTGAAACTTTTCATCCGGAGGTCGGGATCCCTCAACCGACGGCGGATCAGGGCGGTGTTGACGCGGATCGTTTCGGAAAAGCCCTCCCGGGGGCCGCGGACGACGGCGGCCGTCTTCGGTTCCTCCACGCTCCGCATGGGCCATCCCTTGGAACCGATGATCAGCCCCTGGCTCTCTCCGTCCAGGAGCAGAATCGTATCCCCGGAAAGGAGCCCTTCCACCAAGTCCTTCATCTTGGCGGTGATCCTCATCTCCCCGGTCTGGATCAGGCTTTCGTTCACCATCTCCCACAGATCCGTCTTCGTCCGGAGCTTTTCCGCCTCCGTCATCACGGGAGAAAGAACAAACTGATCGATCAGGGAAACATCCACCAATCCGTCGATGTACATGATCGCCGCCCGGCGGTCGGGAGTGTATTGAATCGTGAAAAAACGGGTGACCACATCGGAACCGTCTCCCAGCAGCTTCCCGATAAATTGCACATTCTCATCGACACTGGGGACCAGCTGCCGATCTCCCAACTTGTCCTCGAGCTTCTTCTCGGCGAGCTCCTGAAGCATTTGTTCTTTTCGTTGTTTCCGCCTGCGCATCAACCGGGAGGAACGCTTCACCCTTCATCACCTTCCGGTTTTAGGTTCTCCCCACAACTGGAAAAAATGCACTGCCCCATTTTCTGCGCAAAAACAAAAACACCCCGAAATCGGGGTGTTTGAGACTGCTGACAAACCTCGAGGCCCGTGATTCGGAAGCGATTTCCCGCCTCGACTCCATGCAGTGGCAAAGTCGCTCGGCGGAAAATCGCTCCCTTCTGATTTGTCAAGGATCTGAACACCCCGCAAATCGGGGTGTTCAAAGCTCCAAAAATGTTTCGGGAAAGAGGGCACTGATGGCCTTTGCCGTTGCGCAATAAAAACAAAGCTGCCCCCTTCCATCGGAGGCGGTTTCACAACGCTTCCGATGAGACGCGGTTTTCCGCCCCGGATCAATGAGCAGGGGTGATCGGCGCACAATCGCTCCCTCATTTGAACAACCCGTTTTTTCGGGGGCGCAGCGTAAGGCTTTCGCTATTTTTTTCTCACCAGCCGGGCGATGAAAAAACCGTCGCTGCCGAAATGATGGGGAAGGATCCGCACCATGCCCGGCGCGATGGAAGCCTTTTGGATCACTGCGGGGGACAGGAGATCGCTCAGCCCTTCGTCGGGGGTGAATTCGGGATGCTTTTCGAGGAAGCGGCGGATCTGTTCCTCGTTTTCCCGCGGCTCCAGCGTGCAGGTGCTGTACACCAGCGTTCCCCCCGGACGCACCCAGCGGGACACGGAGATCAGCATCTGCCACTGGAGGGCGACCACTCCGTCGATGTCCGCGGTCTCCTTCCGCCACTTGATGTCCGGTTTTCGCCGGATCACGCCCAAACCCGAACAGGGGGCGTCCAGGAGCACGAAATCGGCCGGCTCCTCCACCGCCCCCGTCAAATCCCGGGCGTCGGCCTGCCGCGCCTCCACGATGGAAATCCCCAATCGCCTGGCGTTTTCCTCAATCAGTCGCAGCTTGTGGGGATGGATGTCCAAGGCCACAATTCGGCCGCGATTTCCCATCTTCTCAGCCAGGTGGGTCGTCTTCCCTCCCGGTGCGGCACACGCATCCAGACCGAACTGGCCCGGGCGGGGCGCCACCGCTTCCGCCACCAGCATGGAACTTTCATCCTGCACCGTGAACATCCCTTCCCGAAATCCCGGGAGAGACGCGGGCGAGCCGAACCCGCGGAGCACGATTCCCTGCGGCGAAAGGAGGGAGGGCCTTGCTTCACCCCCGGAAGACTCGGCAATCTCAAGAAGCAACCGTTCCCGGTCCGCCTTCAGGGGATTGACCCGCAGGGAGAGCGGGGGCGGCTCATTGTTGGCACTCAGGATGTTCCACGCCGTCTCTTCCCCGAACACTTCCTGAAAGCGGCGGACCATCCAGACCGGATGGGAAGTGGCCAGCGCCCAATCCTCCACCGTCCGCGGCGCGGCCAGCCAGGACCAGTTCCGATCATCCCGGAGATAGGCGCGGAGCACGCCGTTGACCAGCCCGGCGATCCCCTTGTGCCCCCGCCCTTTGGCGAGGTTGACGGTCTCATGGACCGCCGCCCGGTGCGGTATTCGGTCCAGATAGTGCAATTGGTAAAGGCCCAGCCGGAGCAATTGCCGGACCCAGGGCTGGAGGGATCGCACGCCCTTTTTGACAAACCGGTCGAGAATCCAGTCCAGAGTGTTGAGCCGTTGTATCGTGCCGTAAACCAGCTCGGTGGCCAATCGGCGGTCCCGGGGGGAAAGGGAAGTCCGTTCGAGGGTGCGGTTCAGCAGCAGATTGCTGTAGGCTCCCCGCTCCTCGACGGCGATCAGGACATCGAGTGCGACCTCACGGGCACCTTTTCTCTTCCGGTTCATCGCTGACCCAACCGTTCCCCTACGGACATACGCCGGCCGCGGAGAAACTCCTCCGCCTTCATCGGCTTCTTTCCGGCGGGCTGCAGTTCAGTGATGCGGACGGTCCCCTGCCCCGCGGCCACCTCGATGCCCTCCCGGCCGGCGGCGATCACCGTGCCCGGCGACCGGTCGCTGGCTGCATCCGTCCATTCCACCCACCAGATTTTGAGGGGCGCCCCCCTCCAGATGGTGCTGGCCACCGGCCACGGGTGAAGTCCCCGCACGTGATCGTATACCTTGCGGGCCGGCTGGCTCCAGTCGATCCATTCATCCTCCCGCCGGATATTGGGAGCGTAGGTGGCCAGGTCTTCATTCTGGGGGATCGGCTGTATCCGGCCGGACAGGAAGGCCGGGAGGGTCTCGATGAGCAATTCCGCCCCCAACCGGCTCAGCTTGTCGTGAAGGCTTCCCGCGTGGTCTCGTTCATCGATGGGAATCGCCCTCTGCGTCAAAATGTCTCCGGCATCCAGCTCGGGCACCATTTTCATGATGGTGATCCCCGTCTCTTTCTCCCCGTCGATCACCGCCCTGTGAATCGGCGCACCCCCGCGGTATTTCGGGAGCAGGGACGCGTGAACGTTGATGCAGCCATGGCGCGGACCGTCCAGAATCGCCTGGGGAACGATTTGACCGTAGGCGGCCGTCACCACCAGATCCGGCTCCATGGCGAGAACGGTGCGAATCGCCTCCGGATCGCGCAATTTCTCCGGCTGAAAAACGGGAATCCCCCGCCCTTCGGCGGCCCGCTTGACGGGAGGCGGCGTGAGCTCCCGCTTCCGCCCCCGGGGCCGATCCGGCTGCGTCACCACTCCGACCACCCGGTAACCGTGATCGATCAGGGCCTCCAGGGAGGGAACCGAGAAATCCGGCGTGCCCATGAACACGATCCTCGGATTTTCCGTCACGGCGACTGATCCTCCTCTTCTCCGTCCTCTTCCTCTTCGGGACGAAACACCCTTTCCGCCCGATCGATAAACAGAATCCCGTTCAGGTGGTCCACCTCGTGTTGAAAGATCCGGGCCAGATAGCCTTCGGCCTCCATCTCGAAGGGTTCGCCGTGACGGTCCTGCCCCTTCACCTTCAACCGATTCGCCCGACGGACCTCTCCGAGCAGACCGGGAATGCTGAGGCATCCCTCCGGCGGAGCCAGCTGCTCCCCTTCCAGGTCGACCAGCTCCGGATTGACCACCTCGATCAGACCGTCACCGGGATCGACGACGATCACCCGCTTTAAAATGCCCACCTGGGGAGCGGCCAAGCCCACTCCCTTGGCGTCATACATCGTTTCCGCCATATCGTCCAGCAACTTGTGGAGGCGGGCGTGAAACTTTTTCACCGGCTGCGCCTTTTCCCGCAAGATCGGATCCGGATATTTGACAATCCTTCGAATGGCCATTTGTCTCCCCCTTTGCTTTCCCCCGTGCCGGGGGATCAAACGATGATGAACACGAGAATTTTCGTCAAAGTCAGCCGTCGCGATCCACACTGATGCGGAGTTCCGGATCCTCCGCCCGTTCCTCCAGGTGTCGAAGGACCTTCTTCACCGCTTTCGCCACTTCTTCATCCGTATATTTTATGAAAACCTGCAGCCGATACCGATCCTTCATCCGGGGAATGGTCGCCGGAACGGGCCCCAGCACCTCCGCCCTTCCCGCAAGAGTCTGTTTCAGGAGCCGGGACGCCTCGAAGGAGGCCTGCATCACCGCCTGCCGGTCCGGATGGCTGAACAGGAGGGTGAACAGCCGGCAGAAGGGAGGGTACCGGTGCTGTTTTCGGCTTAAGAGCTCCTTTCGGTAAAAGGACTCGGTGTCGGCTCGGGCCGCCAGATCGATGGAATAGTGCATCGGACTGTACGTTTGGATCACCACCCGCCCGGAAAGGTTGTGCCGCCCCGCCCGTCCGCTCACTTGGGTCAACAGCTGGAACGTGCGCTCCGCCGCGCGGAAATCGGGCAGATGGAGCATGGTGTCGGCGGCAATCACCCCGACCAACGTCACCCTGGGAAAATCCAGTCCTTTGGCGATCATCTGCGTGCCGAGCAGGACATCCGCTTCCCCCGCGCCAAAACGGCCCAGCAGCTCCTCATGGGCTCCCTTCCGGTTGGTGGTATCCACATCCATGCGGATCACCCGCATGCCCGGGAAGAGACGGGCGATCTCCTCCTCCACCCGCTGCGTCCCCGTTCCGAAATATCGGATGTGGGTGCTGTCGCAAGCGGGACAGGCTTCCGGCACCGGCTCGGCGTGGCCGCAGTAGTGGCACCGAAGCGTCCGGTTCGTCCGGTGAAAGGTGAGAGAGATGTCGCAGTGGGAACACTCCAGCACCTTTCCGCAGGCCCGGCAGAGGACAAAGGTGGAGAAGCCCCTCCGGTTGAGGAACAGCACCGCCTGTTCCCCCCGCGAGACGCATTGTTCCAGCGCCTCCTGCAGCATTCGGCTGAAGATCGAGCGGTTGCCCTCCCTGAGCTCCTCCCGCATATCCACCACGTCGACCCGGGGAAGGGGTCGGCCCTGGACCCGCCGGGACAGGACCACCCGCTCCAGCTCCCCCCGCCCGGCGCGGTGGATGGTCTCCACCGCCGGGGTGGCCGTTCCCAACACGACGACGGCGCGGTGCGCCATCCCCCGTCGGAAGGCCACCTCCCTGGCGTGATACTTGGGCTGTTCCTCCTGTTTGTAGGAGGATTCATGCTCCTCATCGATGACGATCAGCCCCAGATTGGAAAAGGGAGCAAAGATCGCCGACCGGGCGCCGATGGCCACCTGCACTTCTCCGGAGCGGATCTTGCGCCATTCATCAAACCGTTCCCCGCCGGAAAGCCCGCTGTGCAGCACCGCCACCCGGGGGCCGAAGCGCCCTTTGAACCGGGCGACCATCTGGGGGGTGAGGGAGATTTCCGGAACCAGGACAATCGCCTGCCGGCCCCGTTTCAGGGTCTCGTCGATCGCCTGCAGGTAGACTTCCGTCTTGCCGCTCCCCGTCACGCCGTGCAGCAGGATGCGATGATGCCGGCCCTCCCGCAGGGGACCGACGATGGCCCGAAAGGCCCTTTCCTGTTCCGGCGTGAGGGGGGGCGGGGAGGTTTGCTCGAAGGACCGGCCCGCAAAGGGGTCCCGCAGCTCCTCGCGCTCCTCCAGTTGGAGCAGCCCCTTTTCCACCAGGCTGTCCACGGAGGATCGTCCCGCCTTCAGGGAAGCGAGCAGCCTCGAAAGGGGAACCGCTTCGGGACGGTCGAGAAAATGGCTCAAGATCTCCCGCTGGCGCAGGGCCCGGGGCGGGAGAGCGTCGAGGGCGCGCCGGAGCGCCTGCCCGGAAACCGCCGGTTTCACCCAGCGCGTCCGCCGTCGCGTCACCCGGTCCCCCACCCGCTCTTCCACCAACAGCCGCCGCTCCCTCACCAATTGACGGATGAGGGACCGGCTCACGCCGGGCCAGGCGAGAACCGTCTCGAGGGGACGTTCCCCTTCCCGGCGCAGCCGCTCAATCAGGGCTTCCTCTTCCGGAGCGAGCACGGTGCCCGGGGCAAACCGGGGGTGTATCCGGACCACGCGGCGGTAACGCCCCTTCAACACCGCCGGGACCATGGCGTTTAACGCGGTGATGGGATGACAAAAACAGGTCTCCGCCATCCACAGGCCCAGATCCACCAGCTCCGGCGTCAGAGGGGGAACCAGATCCATCACGTCCAGGATCGGCTTCAGCCGGCCGTAGGAAGCCTCTCCCGACAGCCGAACCACATACCCCATCACTTTCCGGTGGCCGAAGGACACCCGGACCCGGCTCCCCACCTCGATCACATCCCGAAGGGTTTCCGGAACATGGTAATCGAAGGGGCGATCCGTTCCCCGGGCGACGACATCCACGACCACGGCGGCAATTGACTTCTCAGCGGTCATTCAGCCTCTCCCCGATCAGGGCGATCAAGCGTTCCGCCATCCGTTCCTTGGACATCCGCGGCCACCGGGCCACCAGCCCCTTCTGATCGTACACGGCGGCAATGTTGGTGTCCACTTCAAATCCGGCGCCTTCGGCCGTCACATCGTTGGCCACGATCAGATCCATCCCCTTGCGCCGGAGCTTTTCCCGGGCGTTCTCCTCCACATGGTCGGTCTCGGCGGCGAAACCGACCAAAAAGCGGTTTCCCTTGCGCTTTCCGACCTCCAGGGCGATGTCCGGCGTCCGTTCCATGCGGATCTCGATCGTTTCATCCCGTTTCTTCATTTTCCGGTCGCTCACCGTCACGGGCCGGTAATCGGCCACCGCCGCGGCTTTGATGATGATGTCCGCCCGGGGCAGCTCTTCCAGCACCGCCTTAAGCATCTCCTCCGCCCGAACGACGCTGATCCGCCGGACGCCCGGAGGCGGCGCAAGGGACGTCGGACCGCTGATCAGGACCACCTCCGCCCCCGTGCGGGAAGCCGCCTCCGCGATGGCGTATCCCATCTTCCCCGAGGATCGGTTGGTGAAAAACCGGACGGGATCCAAGGGCTCCCGAGTGGGTCCCGCCGTCACCAACACCCGCTTGTCCCGCCAATCCGGCAGGGAGGCGCCCAAAATCTCCTCGATCCGGGCGATGATTTCCTCCGGTTCGGCCATGCGCCCCTTTCCCTCGTAACCGCAGGCCAGCATGCCCTCGCCGGGGGAAATTACGTAAACGCCGCGCTCTTTCAACGTCCGCAGGTTTTCCTGCACCACCGGATTTTGATACATGTTCACATTCATCGCCGGTGCGACCAAAACGGGAGCGCGGGTCGCAAGCAACGTGGTCGATAACATCTCATCTCCCAGGCCGTGAGCCATCTTTGCCAGGATGTTGGCCGTCGCCGGAGCGATGACGAAAAGATCCGCGTGGTCCGCCAAATCGATGTGGGACACCACCGACGGATCCTGTTCATCAAAGGTGTCCACCGCAACGCGGTTGCGCGAAAGGGTTTGAAAGGTGAGCGGGGTGACGAACCGCGTCGCCGATTCGGTCATGATCACCCGGACATCCGCTCCCAGCTGCGACAGGCGGCTGACCAAAGCGGCCGCCTTGAAGGTGGCGATGCCACCGGTCACCCCGACTACGATCCGTTTTCCTCGCATCCCGTTCCCCCCATGAAAAAATAAGCAACCCAGACCGGTCGTCGGATTGCCGAATTTCCTCCCCCGAGGCGGGGAAGAAGATCATTTTTCCGATTGCCGGAACGACTGGGGCAGCTCCAGCGCATCGGCCGCGATCTCCTCCAGTGCGATTCCGACGTATTTGTTGGAACGGGGATCGATTCTCGGCTTCTCCCCATCCAGCAACTGACGAGCCCGTTTTGCGGCCAGAACAACCAAGGAATATTTGCTGTCCACCTTTTCCACCAGTTTGTCGATCGATGGCTCCAGCACGGCGTCATTCCCCCCATGTTACGGTTTTTCCGGACAATAAGCGGTCGACGCGGCAATGCTCAGCGGCGATGATGGAACAAAGCCGTTCGCAAGCCCGTTCAACCTGGTCATTGACCACCACGTAATCGTAGTGGCTCATCTCTTTCAACTCCTCCTCGGCCCGCTTGAGGCGACTGAGGACAACCTCTTCCGATTCCGTTCCCCGCTGCTCGATCCGCCGGCGCAGTTCCTCCAGGGAGGGCGGGATCAAAAAGATGAACACCCCCTGAGGAAACCGCTTTTTCACCTGCCTGGCGCCCTGCACCTCGATTTCCAGCAGGACGTCTTTACCTTCGGACAAGCGCTCTTCAACCAGCCGACGGGGCGTTCCGTAGTAATTTCCGACGTATTCCGCCCACTCCAGCAGCTGATCTTCGGCGATCATCCGCTCAAATTCGGCACGGGTCTTGAAAAAATAATTGACCCCTTCCTTCTCCCCCTTCCGCGGCGGGCGGGTGGTGGCGGAGACGGAATAGGTCAATTCCGGCATGCGCTCCCGCAGAAGGGCGCTCACCGTTCCCTTTCCGGCTCCCGAAGGCCCCGACAAGACGATCAACAGTCCTTCATTTCTCTGAAAAATTCCCATGGTCCATCCTTTCTACAGAGCATCCCTATTCAACCATTTCTCCTTGATCTTTGCTGGCCAACCGGTGGGCGACGGTCTCGGGCTGGACCGCCGAGAGAATCACATGGTCGCTGTCGGTGATGATCACCGCCCGGGTGCGGCGCCCGTATGTAGCATCGATCAACATGCTGCGTTCCCGCGCCTCCTGGATGATCCGCTTGATGGGCGCGGAATCCGGGCTGACGATGGAAATGATTCGGTTGGCAGACACGATGTTGCCGAATCCGATATTGATCAATTTAATACTCAAGGGCATTTGCCTCCTCGCTTTGATCCATGCCGAAAGTTCATAAGGGGCAGGCGGCAAACGGTTTCAGCCGATCATCCCGGCAATTCCTCCGCTGCTCAGTAGATATTGTAGTCCCTTTCCCCCCAGGAATCAATTCCGGAAGGCGGATGGGTGCGTCATTCGATGTTTTGCACCTGTTCTCTCATTTTTTCCAACTCGCTCTTGCAATCTACGACACAAAGGCTGATCAATCCGTCGTTGGCCTTG
Source organism: Planifilum fimeticola (assembly GCF_003001905.1). Lineage (NCBI taxonomy): Bacteria > Bacillati > Bacillota > Bacilli > Caryophanales > Thermoactinomycetaceae > Planifilum > Planifilum fimeticola. Next base: position 28,524 of record NZ_PVNE01000010.1, on the reverse strand, counting down.
GAACCGATCGTGTTGATCTCCCGGTTCATCTCCTGCAACAGGAAATCGAGGCGGCGTCCCACAGGCTCGTCGCTGGAGAGGAGTTGACGGAACTGGCTCACATGGCTGTCCAAGCGGGTGAGCTCTTCCTCGATATCCGACCTCTCGGCATGGACGGCCGCTTCCATCATCAAGCGGTTTTCATCCAGGGAAACTCCGTCCATCCACTCTTTCAAACGGGCTTCCAGGCGCCGCCGATAGTCTTCCACCACCCTGGGAGCCCGCTCCCGGATCTCGATCAGCCGCTTGCGCAATGCCTCCGTTCGGGCGATCAGGTCCTCCGCCAGAGCCTTTCCTTCCTTCCTCCGCATCTCAACCAGATTGATGCAGGCAAGGCGAACCGCCTCCAGCAGAGGATCGCCGCAGGATTCCGGGTCCAGAGGGACCTCTTCGACGCCGACGACCTCCGGAACATGAAAAAGATCGCTCACGGACAGCGATCCGTCCAAGGCGAAGCGTTCTTTCATCTCCCGGGCGGCACGGATCACAGCCTCGGCGACCTCCCAATTGATCGTCACATTCCGCCCGGGAAGCTGATCGGTCCGGACCTGGACGAACACATCCACGCGGCCGCGCCGCACCAGCGATTGGATCTCCCGCTTGATCCGTTCCTCGAGGGAGACCCATCCGCCGGGAAGGCGGACCGTGATGTCCAAAAACCGGTTGTTGACCGAACGAATCTCCACTTCGTAGCTGATTCCGTCCTTCTGCCGGCAACCTCTTCCGTAACCCGTCATGCTTCGGATCATGCCGTTTCGTTCCATGCCTTCATTTTACCAAGTTTTCCGCTTTCCCCTCAAGGGATCCCCAGAGGGATCCATCCTTTCCGGCACATGCTGTAAGATAAAAGCGTGCGAAAAAAAGCGGAGGAGGACACCCGATGAACGAGCACTACCGACGGTGGATGGAATTTGAAGACCTCGATCCCGCATTGAAAAGCGAACTGGCATCGCTGACGGACGAAGAGGAAATCCTCGACCGGTTCGACGGCCACCTGACCTTCGGGACCGCCGGGCTGAGGGGGAAAATCGGAGCGGGGACCAACCGGATGAACCGGTACACCATCCGGCGGGCCACCGAGGGTTTCGCCCGTTATCTGCTGAAATGCGCGGATAATCCTCGAAGGAAGGGGATCGCCATCGCCTATGACTCCCGCCGCTTTTCCCGCACCTTCGCCGAAGAAGCGGCCGGCGTGCTCGCCAACCACGGCATCCCGGTCCGCCTTTTCCGGGAGATGCGCCCCATTCCCGTCCTGTCCTTTGCCGTGCGCCATCTGAAGGCGGCGGGGGGGATCATGATCACCGCCAGCCACAATCCACCGGAATACAACGGCTACAAGGTGTACGGCCCCGACGGCGGCCAGATCCCGCCCCGAACATCCCGCCTCATCCTGGAAGAAATCCTCCGGGTGAGGGATGAGCTTTCCATTCCGGCGATGCCATTGGAAGACGGCCTCTCTTCCGGGCTGATCCACCTGCTGGGAACGGAACTGGATCAGGCTTATCACCGGCACCTCCGCGGGATATCCCTTCATCCCGGAACGGGAAAAAGGATCGGGGATTCCCTGCGCATCGTCTTCACCCCCCTCCACGGCACGGGAAGCGGACCGGTTCGCCGGGCCCTGTCGGAATGGGGTTTTTCCCGGGTTTTCACGGTGGCTGAACAGGAAGTGCCGGATCCCGATTTTCCCACTGTCTCCACCCCCAATCCGGAAGAGGCGCAGGCCTTCCGTCTGGCGTTGGAGCGGGCGCAAGAAGTCGACGCCGATCTGGCCGTCGCCACCGATCCCGATGCCGACCGCCTGGGACTGGCCGTAAAACAGCCTTCGGGCCGGTGGTCCCTGCTGACCGGCAATCAGGTCGGCGCCCTCCTCCTCCACTACATTTTGAGCCAGCGAAAAGCGAAGGAGGATCTCCCGGAAAACGGAGTGGTGATCCAGTCCATCGTCACCTCGGACTTCGGCCGGTCCATCGCGGCCTCCTACGGAGTTGCCACCGTCGAAACGCTGACGGGTTTCAAATACATCGGAGAAAAGATCGGGGAATACGAGCGATCCGGCACCCATGAGTTTTTGTTCGGCTATGAAGAAAGCTGCGGCTATCTGATCGGCGCTTTCGTCCGCGACAAGGACGCGGTGCAGGCCGCCGCCCTCACCTGCGAAATGGCCGCGTTCCACCGCCTGGAAGGGCGTTCCCTGTGGGAGGTGCTGGAGGAGCTGTACCGGGTGCACGGACACTACCGGGAGTCGGTCCTCCCGGTCACGCTGAACGGGAACGAGGGAAGGAAAACCGTCGCGCTCATCCTGGATCGGCTCCGTCATGCGCCCCCGCAACAAATCGGAGACATCGGCGTGGCCGAAATCAAGGATTATGCCCGGGGCATCGACGGACTCCCTCCCGCCGAAGTGATCAAATGCCTTTTGGCCGACGGAAGCTGGGTGGCCGTTCGCCCCTCCGGAACCGAGCCCAAGATGAAATGGTATCTGAACGCCGTGGACCGAGATCCCGCCACCGCGGACGAGAAGTTGGAGGGGATGAAAAACTTCATCTCCCGGTGGATGGACGCGTTGCGATAGAAACCTTCCCCCCACCGGCAAGACCCGATGCCAGGGGGAAAGCCGCCGCAACACCCACCCGTCCGCCCGAACGGTTGCGCCGGCGTTTCCGCCCAAGAAAAAGGGAGATCGCACATCGGATCTCCCCAGGAAATTTTCCATGAACCCGGCGGCTGAGGGCGGCCATCAAGACTCGCCTTCACCTTCAAGCCGCCTGATCAGGGCCTCTCTCTCGGCTTCGAAACCCGGCTTGCCCAGAAGCGCGAACATGTTCCGCTTGTAGGCCTCCACCCCGGGCTGATCGAAGGGATTGACCCCCAGCAGGTACCCGCTGATCCCGCATGCCTTTTCAAAGAAATAGACGAGCTGACCGTACGTGTAGGGGCTCACTTCGGGAAGGCGGACGACCAGATTGGGGACGCCCCCGTCCACGTGGGCCAGGAGGGTGCCCTCAAAGGCCTTTTTGTTCACAAAATCCATCGTCTTTCCCGCCAGATAGTTCAGACCGTCGAGATTATCCGGATCCTGAGGCACGGACAGGTCGGTCCGGGGTTTGTCGACGGCGATCACCGTTTCAAACAGGTTTCGAAGACCCTCCTGAATGTATTGCCCCATGGAATGCAGGTCCGTGGTGAAGCTGACCGAAGCGGGAAAAATCCCCTTGTGATCCTTCCCCTCGCTCTCGCCGAAAAGCTGCTTCCACCACTCGGCAAAGGAGAGAAACGAGGGCTCGTAGGTGACCAACAGCTCCACGGTTTTTCCCTTGCGGTACAGGGCATTCCGCAGGGCCGCGTACCGGGCCGCCGGATTTTCCGCCAGGTCGGGATTCCGGAAAGCTTCGGCGGCGTCCCGGGCTCCGGCCATGACCGCATCGATGTCCACGCCCCCCGCGGCGATGGGCAACAGTCCCACCGGCGTCAACACCGAGTAGCGCCCGCCCACATCGTCGGGAACCGTGAACGTTTCGTAACCTTCCCCGTCCGCCAGCTTCTTGAGGGCGCCCCGGGCGCGATCCGTGGTGACGTAGATCCGGCGGCGCGCCTCCTCCTTGCCGTAACGCTTCTCCATCATCTCCTTGACAATCCGGAAGGCGACCGCCGGTTCGGTAGTCGTCCCCGACTTGGAGATTACATTGACGCTGATCTCCTTTTCCTCCAGCAACTCCAGAAGATGAGCCGTGTAAACCGGGCTGAGGTGATGGCCGACAAAATAGATCTCCGGCCCCTTCCGCTTTTCCTTGGGAAGTTGGTTGTAAAAGCTGTGGTTCAGCATTTCCAGCGCCGAACGGGCGCCCAAATAGGAACCGCCGATGCCGATCACCACCAGCGCGTCTGAATCGGAACGGATGCGTCGGGCCGCCTCCCCAATCCGGGCGAACTCCTCACGATCATAATGGAAGGGAAGATCCACCCATCCGAGAAAGGCGCTTCCCGCTCCGGTCCGCTCGTGCAGCATCTCCTGGGCCGCCTTGACAAAGGGTTCCAACTGCTCCAATTCGCGATCCCCGACAAAGGATCGCGCCTGGGAATCGTCAAAGGTGAGAACGTTTTTCATGATTCCCTCCCGATGCTCGTTGATGATATCGATCATCCATTATATCAAAAGCGGACGAAGATCGAAGCGAACAAATCCACCCCCGCCAATGGTTCATTTTCACTCCTCATGAATAAATCCCCAAAATTTGCAGACTATAAAGCTCACAAACCCTTTTTCAGGGAGATGATAGCCATGCCGAGAAGAAATCGATTGCTCATTCCCGAAGCCGCCGATGCCCTCCAACGGATGAAATTTGAAGTCGCCCAGGAGTTCGGGGTTGAACTGGGTCCCGACACGACGGCCCGGGCAAACGGCTCCGTGGGCGGCGAGATGGTGAAACGGCTGATCGCCCTGGCCCAGAGCCAGATCTCCGTGCCGTAATCATGGCAGACGCGGATCGCAGATAACGGACGTCGTGATGCAAACAGGGCGGCAAAGCCGCCCTCCTCCGAACAAACCGCCCTGATGCAGAGACCTTTTCTCCGCACCGCACGCTAATCCCCCGACCATGCCAGAGCGTTTCTCGTCGTCACGCGTCCCACTTCATCCAAGGAACACCCTTTGATTCTCGCCACTTCCTCAGCCACCCGCCGAACCCACGCCGGTTCGGAAGGGCGGCCCTTTTCGTATTCCCACGGTGCATCCGTCTCCAGCACCAGGGAAGACAAAGGAACCCGCCGCACCAGGTCGCGGTCCCGCTCCCGAACCGACACGTCCGGGGTGACGGACACGAGATACCCAGCCTCCACGATGGCATCGACCACATCAAATGGCGCCTTCAACCAGTGAAAGACGGCGCGTCTCACCCGGTGCTTCTTCAAAAGCCTCAGGGCGGGGGCGGCCATCGCGTGGACGGCGTGGAGAGACACCGGCAGATCCAGTTCCCGGGCGACCTCGAGAAAAGACTCCAACCGCTTGACCGCGGAAGGCGGCGGAAACAAGCGCTTTCCCTCCGGCAGAGAATAATGCGGAAGACCCACTTCCCCCACCGCCCGGATCACCCCGCGATGCCGACGGATGAGCCGCAACACCCGCTCGGTCTCTCCCGCACCGGCCTCCATCTCCGGATGAACGCCGAAGGCGATCTCCAAAAAGTCCGGATAACGCTCCTTCCATCGGAGAAGCGAATGACAAGACGCCTCCCCCATGGCCACGGCGAACACCCGACACACCCCCGCATCCCGGGCGTGCCGGATGATCGCCTCCGCTTCAGCCTCGGGAAAGCGGTCAAAATGGACGTGGGTGTCGATCAAGGGGATGGAAACCCGATCGGTCAAGGCCCAACCCTCCCTTCACCGGATAAAAAGACGCGCGGAGAAATCGCCGCCGCATCGAAAAACGCTCCCTCTCATCTCCATTCTCCGCCCAACAGGGCGATTCTTCAATACCCGGACGCAAAAAATGGCGTCGGCTTTGCCGACGCCAGATCCCCGCTGGTGCCCCTCATCATGCCAGTCCCAATCTCTCGCGCAGGGCCGCCTTGTGCACCTTCCCCGCGCTGGTTACGGGCAAATCCTGCACAAACACGAAGTCGTCGGGGACCCAAAACTTGGCGATCCGCCCTTCCTTCACCCGTTCTTCGAGATATCGGGCCAGTTCCTCCTTCTCCACTGGCTCCCGGACCTTTACCGCCGCGAGCGGCCGTGCCCCCCAACGCTCGTCGGGCTTGGCAACCACCGCCGCCGCTTCCACTTTGGGATGCTCCGACAAAACGCTTTCCAAAACCCCGCAGGGAATCCATTCGCCGCCGCTTTTCACCGCATCCTTTTCCCTGTCTGCCACGTACAGGGTGCCGTCGGGATGCTGAACAGCCAGATCCCCGCTCCGGAACCATCCGTCCACGTAGCTTTCCTCGGACCGCTCCGGATCCTTGTAGTAACCCGAAGGCAGCCACGGGCTCCGCACCCAGACTTCCCCGATGGTCTTCCCGTCCCGGGGCACCAGGCTCCCGCTTTTGTCGCGCACCTCGATCTCCACCATCGGCATGGCCCGCATGCGGGTGGCCAGGATCTGATCCGCCTCCGGGGATGCAGGGTCCATCCCTTCGGGGACCACGGCGATGCTCGCCCCCAGCTGGTCCGACCCCCCGTAGATCAGGGAGTACGACACATCCCTGGCCCGGGCCTTCCGGGCGAGTCCCGTGGGAAGGGGGCTTCCTCCGGTCAGCACCTTGAGGGGAAGCGTTTCCCCTTCCTCGAGCTCCCCGAGCAGCATCTGGAGCTGGGTGGGCACCATGTTGCACCAGGTGACCCCTTCCCTCCGGATCAGTTCCAGCTGTTCCCGTGGCCCCGATCGGCCGGGAAGCACCAGTTTCGCCCCCAGGTACGGGACAAACATGGTGGTGCCCCAGCCGTGGATGTGGAAAAAGGGAATCAGCGGCATGAACACATCATCGCTCCTGACTGACGCGCCGGTCCGGTGCAGGGCAAGGTGGTGGGCCATCTGCAGGGAAGCCCACAGGATGTCCCGGTGGCGGTACAAAAGCCCCTTGGGCCGACCGGTCGTGCCCGTGGTGTAAAAGAGGGAATACGGAGCGGTTTCGTCCACATCATCCGCGGACTGCGGCTCCGTGGCCCTTCCCTCCTCCACCAGTCCCTCGTAGGTGGGAGTGCCCGGCTCGGGACCCTCGGCGTCCTCCGACAGCCACACCCAATTGGGCACCAGCCGCCGCAACGGCTTTGCCGCCTCCGCAAATCCGTCCCACACGAAGAGCCACTCGTCTTCGGCGTGGCGGATGGTATAGGCGAGATCCTCTCCCGACAGCCGGAAATTGAGGGTGTGGATCACGGCACCGAGCATGGACAGGGCGTAGTGGAGTTCCAGATAGCGATGGCTGTTGACATCCATCACCCCCACCACCGTTCCCCGTCCGATCCCCATGCGCCCCAGCCGGTCGGCCAGCCGGAGGATCCGCTCATACATCTTTTCATAGGTCAGACGGACCGGGCCGCTCACGATCTCCGAATCCGGCCGGTTCATCAGGGTGTGGTGCAAGAGCTCATGCACGACGAACTTTTTCATCGATCATCTCTCCTCCCCATACTTGAGGCTCCTGCATCGCCCAGTCGGGATATTCCTCCCCTCGGAGAAAACGCCGGGCATACAGCTCGGCCAATCGGGCGTACCGGTCCCCGCCGTGATCCGCCAGGTCGTAGAGCAAGGCCACCTGGGCGGCATCGGACAGGCGAACCACCCAATGTTTCGCGTACCACTGGGCCGCCTCCGGCGAAACCCCCGCAGCCTGCTCAAACACCCCTTCGATCGTCTCCTTCGCCAGCTTCGCTTCAGGGGTTCCGATCCGATCCAGGAGAGGGATGAATTCGGCCAAAAACCCTTCGTGGGCCCGCTTCTTCTGCACCGCTTCCAACAGATCCAGCGCCTGGATGTTGCTCGGTCCTTCCCAAATCGGCGTGATCAGGGCCTCCCGGTGCCACCTGGCCACCGCATATTCCTCCAGGAATCCCAGGCCGCCAAACAATTCCATGGCCATCCGGGTGATCTCCGCCGAGTGGTCAGCGGTCCGGTTTTTCGCCATATGGCTGAGAAAACGGGCATAATGATAGGACGCCGAGTAGGGGGGGCGCTCATGCCAGGAGCGGTCGAAGGCGTCGATGGCGTGGAAGGCCAACGCGGTTCCCCCGGCCATCCGCACCGCCAAATCGACCAAATCCCTCCGGATCAGGGGATGGTCCTCAAGCTTCCGTCCGAAGGAACTGCGCCGGCGAACCCGCTCCTCCACTTCCAGATGCGCCTTCTTGGCAACCCCCATGGCCCCGATGGCATTGGCCAGGCGGGAAACGGTGAGATTTTCCAGGGTGTAATAGATGCCTTCCTCCGCCCGTCCCACCAGATAAGCCTCGCTGTTCTCCAGTTCCGCCTCCCCCGAAGGAACCGCCCGCGTGGCGCTCTTGTCCTTCAGGCGGCGCACCCGATAGTTCAGTTCCCCGCCGCGATTGAGGCGCGGCACGAGAAACAGCGCCAATCCCTTGGGACCCGCCTGCGCGCCTTCCGGCCGGGCCGTCACGATGGCCATATCCGTCAGGCCGGCGCCGCTGGCAAAATATTTGTCTCCGGTGAGGCGCCACACCTCCCCGTCGAAGCGCGCCACCGTCTGGTTGGCACCGAGGTCGCTCCCCCCCTGGCTCTCCGTCATCCAGGTCGCCCCGAAGGCTTCACCGGACAGCAATTTCTCCTTCCATTCCGCGTGCTCCGGAGCGTACTTGTGAATCGCATAGGCCGTCTGTCCGGTGATGGTGATGACGCAATACAGCCCCGGATCGGCGACGAGATAGCCCAGGGCGAAATGGTGGTGCCAGCTTCCTCCTTCATAGGGAGGCCGGTTCATCGGCGCAATCCGTTTGAGCAGCCGGGATTCCACGGGGCTCAATCGGACGCGATCCACCCGGTTTCCGTCCAAGTCGTGCATCACCAGCACCGGCGGCGCATCGTGATCGATGTGGTACACGGCTTCATAGATTTCGGTTCCGGCAAGCAGGCCGTATGATTCCAGTTCCTCGGCATGCTCCCGCCAGGCGGGCCAGTAGCGGGAAAGGATCACCTGTAAATCGCGGTCCTTCAGCCAATGATTTTGACCGTACGCGTAGGATTGAAATTTCATGATTCCCTTCCTCCCCGGGTTTTTTCTTCAAGAAGCTGCTGCATCTGCGCGCGAAGTTCCAGTAGCTCCTCACGGACGGCCTGCAAATCCCGTATCTGCTCCTCGATCTGGGCCAGTTTTTCGTCTCCCTTCCGGATCACCTCCCGCAGCTGATACACTTCCGTGGGATCGAGGTCATACCATTCCAGCATCTCCCGAATCTCATCCAGGCGAAAACCGAGTCGCCGTCCCCTCAAAATCAACTTCAGCCGCACCCGGTCCCGATCCGAATAGATCCGGCGGGCACCGATCCGCTTCGGCTGGAGGAGGCCCAACTCCTCATAGTAGCGGATCGTTCGGGTGGTGGTATCGTACATCTGAGCCAGGTCGGAGATGGTATATTCGGACATCGTCCTCCTCCAAGACGCAATCTTCTTTTTTTATTCTATTTTAACGTTTACGGAAACGTCAACTTTTGTGTTAATCCCATTTTTTCGAATCCTTGTCAAGGAAATGGGGATTGAGGCCATCAAACTCCTTCGATGGGAACTCACAATTAAACAAAATTTTTTTCGAATCGGCCTGAACAGCACGAAGGCGCATCCACCCAAAAGGGTTTCCCGCTCAAACCGACAGACCTGTTCAGATCGTCGGCGAAAAAAGAAAATGGCGCCGAAATTTCGGCGCCGACGCCTTCAGATTCGGAAAAACTCCGGCCCACCGCGCCTGAAGGCGAGGCATCGTAGGCACGACCCGCAAAAGCCGTCTTTTCCCGGCCGATCAGAACCTCCCGGCACGCCTTATCATTCAAAGCCGGGCCATTCGCCTTCAAACACAAACTCGGCCGGACCGGTCATGAAGACACGATCGCTTTTCTCGTCCCACCGGATGTGCAAATCCCCGCCAAGAAGATGGACGGTGGCCTCCCGTTCGGCCTTTCCCGTCAGGACGGCGGCCACCACGGCGGCGCAGGCGCCGGAGCCGCAGGCCAACGTCTGGCCGACCCCCCGCTCCCACACGCGCATGTCGATCTCCCGGGGAGAGCGGACCGTGATAAATTCCACGTTGGTTTTCCGGGGAAAGAGCGGATGGGTTTCCAACCGGGGGCCCCACTCCTCCACCGGAAAGGACGGCGCATCCTCCACCTGGACGACGGCGTGGGGATTTCCCATGGAAACGGCGGTAAACCGGAATCGGGCGCCGTCCACCTCCAGCGGCTCCTCCACCACCCTCTCCCGGTCGACGGCAGTGGGAATCTCCCGCCCCTGCAGAATCGGCCGCCCCATGTCGACGCAAACGGCGACTACACGTCCTTTCGAAACCTCCAGCTCCACGCGTTGCAGTCCCGCCCGCGTCTCCACCGTCAGCTCCCGTTTCTCTCCCGAGATCCGTTCAAAAAAATATCTGGCCACACAGCGAACCGCATTCCCGCACTGTTCCGCCTCCGTCCCGTCCGGATTGAAGATGCGCATGGCCACGTCGGCCTTTTCCGAGGGCAACACGAAGACCAGCCCGTCGGCGCCGACGCCGAAATGGCGGTCGCAGAGAGCGCGGGCCCTTTCCGGCGCATCCTCCGGCAGGGCGGAACGGGAAACCACGACAAAATCATTGCCCAGCCCCTGCATTTTGGTGAAGGTCCAGGTCATCTCACAAACTCCTCACATCGTTTTTTCCCTATTTGCGCACCGCATGCCTCATCCCTCTGACGGCATCGACTCCCCCGGCCAGCAGGAAGGGAAGGGTCGACACGGCGATGATCAGCATCCATTCCCGGACGCCGATGGCCACGGTGTGGAAGATGGGCTGCAGGGGCGCACAATAAATTATGATAAAGAGGATCAGGACGGAAGACAACACCGCCAGCACCAGGGAGCGGTTCTCCAGGGGGTTCCGGTGGAAGATGGACTTGCTGCTCCGGCAGTCGAAGACGTAGATCAGCTGCGCCATCACCAGCGTGCTGAAGGCCACCGTCTGGGCCCGCGTCAGGTCGTCGGGCGACTCCCAGTAGGCCACCCAGAACGCCCCCAGGGTGGCCAGACCGATCAGCAGCCCCCGGGATACGATCTTCCAGCCCACTCCCCGGGCAAAGATGCTCTCCCGGCTGTCCCGCGGCGGACGGCGCATCGTATCCTCCTCCGCCGGATCCACCCCCAGGGCCATCGCCGGCAATCCGTCCGTCACCAGATTGACCCACAAAATCTGGATCGGCACCAGCGGCAGGGGCAGGCCCGCCAGCATGGCCAGAAACATCACCAGGATCTCTCCCACGTTGCTCGCCAAAAGATAGCTGATGAACTTGCGGATGTTGTCGTAGATGCTCCTCCCCTCTTCGACCGCGGCCACGATCGTGGCAAAATTGTCGTCGGCCAATACCAGGGAGGAGGCTTCCTTGGACACGTCGGTCCCCGTGATCCCCATGGCGATGCCGATGTCCGCCGCCTTGATCGCCGGCGCGTCGTTCACCCCGTCCCCGGTCATCGCCACCACGTGCCCTTCCTTCTGCAGGGCCTTCACGATGCGCAGCTTGTGCTCCGGGGAAACCCGGGCATAGACGTCGATGCGGCTGACCTTCTCCTGCAGCTCGGACTCGCCCATGCGGTCCAGCTCCCGCCCTTCGACGGCCAGACCCCCTTCGTTCAGGATGCCCAGCTGCCGGGCGATGGCCACCGCCGTCCCCTTGTGGTCCCCGGTGATCATCACCGGCTTGATGCCCGCCTGCCGGCAGAGGCGGATCGCCTCCTTCACCTCATCCCGCGGCGGATCGATCATTCCCGCCAAGCCGACGAACACCAGATTCCGCTCCGCCCTCTCCTCGGGCCCGGGGTCCTTCCCCGCCGGAAATTCCCGGTAGGCGAAGGCCAGGTTCCGCAGGGCCATCGCCGCCAGCTGCGAGTTCATCCGCAGGGCTTCATCCCGCTGCGTCTGGCTGAGGGGCACCGCCTTCCCATTCCGGAGAATGTGGGTGCACCGGTCCAGCAGCACATCCGGGCCCCCTTGACGAGCAGCATCCGCTCGCCCCCCGGCCCTTCCACCAAGACGGACATCCTCTTCCGTTCCGAGTCGAAGGGGTACTCCTTCACCCGCTTCCAACGACGGTCGATCTCCTCCCGACGGATGCCCCCTTTGGCTCCGACCACCAGCAGGGCTCCCTCCGTGGGATCTCCGTCGATGCGCCACCCTTCTTTTTTCCGGCGGAGCATGCCGCCTCCCTCCTCCCGCACCAGGGAGGCGTTGTTGCACAACACTCCGATCTCCAGCAGCCGCCGCAGGGCCTCCGACCGGCGGGGGGACGCCTCCCGCTTCTCCAGCAGGAACCTTCCCGACGGGTCGTAGCCGGTTCCCGTCACCTCATAGAGCCGACCGTCCGCCCACACCCGGGTGACCGTCATCTTGTTCTGGGTCAAGGTCCCCGTCTTATCCGAGCAAATCACCGAAGCGCAGCCCAGGGTCTCCACCGACGGCAACCGGCGCACGATCGCCTTCCGCCGGATCATCCGCTGCACCCCCAGCGCCAGCGCGATCGTCACGATCGCCGGCAACCCCTCGGGGATGGCCGCCACCGCCAGGCTGACCCCCGCCAAAAACATCTCATAAAGCTCATGGCCGTGGAGCACTCCGGCCACCACCACCATGCCCGTCAAAAACAGCGCCACGACGATCAGCACTTTCCCCAGCTGTTCCAGTCGGCGCTGCAGCGGCGTCTCCATCTGCTCCGCCGTCTGGATCAGGTGGGCGATCCTCCCCATCTCCGTTCCCATCCCGGTGTGGACGACGATCCCCGTTCCGCTCCCCCGGACCACCATCGTCCCCATGTAACCCATGTTCTTCCGGTCCCCCAGGGGCACGTCCGCCCGGGGAAGGCGCTCCGCCGATTTGCTCACGGGAACGGATTCTCCCGTCATCGCCGACTCCTCCACGTACAAACTTTCGGCCCGGATCAGGCGCACATCCGCCGGGATGCGATCCCCGCTCTCCAGGGCAACGATGTCCCCCGGCACCAGGTCGGCGGCGGGAACCCGCTCCCACACCCCTCCGCGCAGCACCCGGGCCGTCGGGGCGGACAGCTCCTTGAGCGCGGTCAGGGACCGCTCCGCCCGCACCTCCTGCACAAAGCCGAGGATGGCGTTTAAAAAGACGATGGCGATGATGGCCGCCGCATCCAGATATTCGCCCAGAAGCCCCGAGATGAGGGTGGCGGCCAGCAGGACGAGCACCATGAAATCCTTGAACTGATTGAGAAACACGATGAAGGGAGAGATCTTCTCCCCCTCGCTCAACCGGTTGGGGCCCACCGCCTTCAGCCGTCTTTCGGCCTCCCCCTTGTCCAGGCCGACGGCGGGATCCACCTCAAAGTGAGCCGCCACCCGGTCGGCCTCCCAATCCACCCAGCGACTCTTCTCCGACACATCGACGCCCCCTCTTTGCCGCATCCGGTCCGCATCCTCTGTACGATGGCACTTCCACTTCCTTTTCTTGCTCCCGGTTTCACTATAACATACCATTCGATGGAAAAAGTGTGTCAGAACGGCATCATTTTTTTGCGGAATCGCAGAAAAGCGCCACAAAGAAAAAGCCGTGAGGAGAACGCTCCTCCGGCCTGCGAATCACTTTTCCCCGTACGCGGACCACCGAACGGGGACCGTGCGGCGCGACGGCTGCAACGAATCCAACCATCCCGCCAGCAGGGTCGGCAGGGAAGATGCGGCGATGATCAGCATCCATTCCCGGACGCCGATGGCCACGGTGTGGAAGATGGGCTGCAGGGGCTCGTAATAGATCACGCCGAGCAGGAGAAGGACGGAAGACAGCACCGCCAGCACCAGGGAGCGGTTCTCCAGGGGGTTCCGGTGGAAGATGGACTTGCTGCTCCGGCAGTCGAAGACGTAGACCAGCTGCGCCATCACCAGCGTGCTGAAGGCCACCGTCTGGGCCCGCGTCAGGTCGTCGGGCGACTCCCAGTAGGCCACCCAGAACGCCCCCAGGGTGGCCAGACCGATCAGCAGCCCCCGGGATACGATCTTCCAGCCCACTCCCCGGGCAAAGATGCTCTCCCGGCTGTCCCGCGGCGGACGGCGCATCGTATCCTCCTCCGCCGGATCCACCCCCAGGGCCATCGCCGGCAATCCGTCCGTCACCAGATTGACCCACAAAATCTGGATCGGCACCAGCGGCAGGGGCAGGCCCGCCAGCATGGCCAGAAACATCACCAGGATCTCTCCCACGTTGCTCGCCAAAAGATAGCTGATGAACTTGCGGATGTTGTCGTAGATGCTCCTCCCCTCTTCGACCGCGGCCACGATCGTGGCAAAATTGTCGTCGGCCAATACCAGGGAGGAGGCTTCCTTGGACACGTCGGTCCCCGTGATCCCCATGGCGATGCCGATGTCCGCCGCCTTGATCGCCGGCGCGTCGTTCACCCCGTCCCCGGTCATCGCCACCACGTGCCCTTCCTTCTGCAGGGCCTTCACGATGCGCAGCTTGTGCTCCGGGGAAACCCGGGCATAGACGTCGATGCGGCTGACCTTCTCCTGCAGCTCGGACTCGCCCATGCGGTCCAGCTCCCGCCCTTCGACGGCCAGACCCCCTTCGTTCAGGATGCCCAGCTGCCGGGCGATGGCCACCGCCGTCCCCTTGTGGTCCCCGGTGATCATCACCGGCTTGATGCCCGCCTGCCGGCAGAGGCGGATCGCCTCCTTCACCTCATCCCGCGGCGGATCGATCATTCCCGCCAAGCCGACGAACACCAGATTCCGCTCCGCCCTCTCCTCGGGCCCGGGGTCCTTCCCCGCCGGAAATTCCCGGTAGGCGAAGGCCAGGTTCCGCAGGGCCATCGCCGCCAGCTGCGAGTTCATCCGCAGGGCTTCATCCCGCTGCGTCTGGCTGAGGGGCACCGCCTTCCCATTCCGGAGAATGTGGGTGCACCGGTCCAGCAGCACATCCGGGCCCCCTTGACGAGCAGCATCCGCTCGCCCCCCGGCCCTTCCACCAAGACGGACATCCTCTTCCGTTCCGAGTCGAAGGGGTACTCCTTCACCCGCTTCCAACGACGGTCGATCTCCTCCCGACGGATGCCCCCTTTGGCTCCGACCACCAGCAGGGCTCCCTCCGTGGGATCTCCGTCGATGCGCCACCCTTCTTTTTTCCGGCGGAGCATGCCGCCTCCCTCCTCCCGCACCAGGGAGGCGTTGTTGCACAACACTCCGATCTCCAGCAGCCGCCGCAGGGCCTCCGACCGGCGGGGGGACGCCTCCCGCTTCTCCAGCAGGAACCTTCCCGACGGGTCGTAGCCGGTTCCCGTCACCTCATAGAGCCGACCGTCCGCCCACACCCGGGTGACCGTCATCTTGTTCTGGGTCAAGGTCCCCGTCTTATCCGAGCAAATCACCGAAGCGCAGCCCAGGGTCTCCACCGACGGCAACCGGCGCACGATCGCCTTCCGCCGGATCATCCGCTGCACCCCCAGCGCCAGCGCGATCGTCACGATCGCCGGCAACCCCTCGGGGATGGCCGCCACCGCCAGGCTGACCCCCGCCAAAAACATCTCATAAAGCTCATGGCCGTGGAGCACTCCGGCCACCACCACCATGCCCGTCAAAAACAGCGCCACGACGATCAGCACTTTCCCCAGCTGTTCCAGTCGGCGCTGCAGCGGCGTCTCCATCTGCTCCGCCGTCTGGATCAGGTGGGCGATCCTCCCCATCTCCGTTCCCATCCCGGTGTGGACGACGATCCCCGTTCCGCTCCCCCGGACCACCATCGTCCCCATGTAACCCATGTTCTTCCGGTCCCCCAGGGGCACGTCCGCCCGGGGAAGGCGCTCCGCCGATTTGCTCACGGGAACGGATTCTCCCGTCAGCGCCGACTCCTCCACGTACAAACTTTCGGCCCGGATCAGGCGCACATCCGCCGGGATGCGATCCCCGCTCTCCAGGGCAACGATGTCCCCCGGCACCAGGTCGGCGGCGGGAACCCGCTCCCACACCCCTCCGCGCAGCACCCGGGCCGTCGGGGCGGACAGCTCCTTGAGCGCGGTCAGGGACCGCTCCGCCCGCACCTCCTGCACAAAGCCGAGGATGGCGTTTAAAAAGACGATGGCGATGATGGCCGCCGCATCCAGATATTCGCCCAGAAGCCCCGAGATGAGGGTGGCGGCCAGCAGGACGAGCACCATGAAATCCTTGAACTGATTGAGAAACACGATGAAGGGAGAGATCTTCTCCCCCTCGCTCAACCGGTTGGGTCCCACCGCCTTCAGCCTTCTCTCGGCTTCCCCCCTGTCCAGGCCGACGGCGGGATCCACTTCAAAGTGGGCCGCCACCCGGTCGGCTTCCCACTCCACCCAGCGACTTTTCTCCGACACATCGACGCCCCCTTTGTCCAACCTCTCCTCTCTACTTCTATTCAGACAGGCCGTAAAAGATGAATCCCGCCGACAAGACCGGGAAAATGCGCGACAGAACAGGTAAGGGGCATGCGCCTTCTGTTGCGCGTGCCCCTCCTCGTCTTCTTTCAAAAACCTTCCGGCGGCTCGTCGCCTTCTTCCCTCCTTTTCAATTTCTCGTATAATAATATTGACAAAATCGGAAGGAGCTGACCGATGGGAAGGGAAATCGCAGGGTTCCTGATCCGGATCGGGGCGCAGGTTTTCCTCTGGATCGGCCTTTTGACCAGCGAAGCCGAAAACGCGGAAAGCCGTCCCTGGCTTTTGGCCGCGTGTGCCCTGTATTTCTCTTTTTATTTTCTCACCCCTCTATTTTCCCGGGGGAGATTGCTCCTGATCGGCTCCGCCCTGGCCGCGGCCTCCGCCCAGCGGTGGTTCACATCGGGGGAGAGCGTGATCCCTTTTCTCCTCTATTACCTTTTGCTGCTGGAATGCCTGTTTGCGGCCGATGATCGGAACAAAACCCCGACGGCGTCCGGGGTGGCCCTCGCTTCCCTTCTGCCCTACGCGGGAAAGGTGCAGGCACTTCCGCTGACTTTTCACCTCTTTTTGCTGTGTCTCCTCGCCTTCGCCGGAATCAAGGGGAGTGAATGGCGCAGAACGGCGGAAGAGCGCCGCGAGATGTATGTCGGCCTCGCCGGCGAATACCGTCGGCTGAAACGGCGGGCCTACGAAGGGGAACAGAGCGCGCGCATCGAAGAGCGCAACCGCATCGCCCGGGACATGCATGACTCAGTCGGACATCACTTGACCGCCCTGCTGATCCAGATCGAGGTCCTCCGGCAACAGTCCGGACGGGACGAAAACCGCTTGGCCCTGATCAAGGCGTTGGCCAAGAAAAGCCTGGAGGAAATCCGAACAGCGGTGCGGGCTCTGCATGAAAAGGAGATCCAGGGCCTTTCTTCCGTCATTCACCTGATCCGGCGGCTGGAAACCGACAGCCAAATCCGGGTCAACTTCACCGCCAAACAAGGAGCGCTGTCCATCCCCCTCTCCGCTGACAAATGCGTGGCCATCTACCGCGGCATTCAGGAGGGATTGACCAACGCCATGCGCCACTCCTTTGCCCGGGAAGTGGATGTCAGCCTGGACCTCCCCGGCGGAAAAAGCATCCGCTTCGAAGTCAGCAACCGCATCCGGGAAGCAAAGCCCTACCGGGAAGGGTTCGGATTGAAAGCCCTGCGGGAGCGGGTGGAACAAGTGGGAGGAAGAGTGGAAATCGTCCCGTCCCGGGAGCGGTTCACGGTCCGGGGAATCATTCCCCTCGATGAAAAGGAGGATATCCATGCCCAACGTACTGTTGGTGGAAGATCAGCACTTGGTGCGCCAGGGATTGAAGATGATCATTGAACAGGATCCCCGGCTGAAGGTGGCGGCGGAAGCGGAAAACGGAGAAGAGGCGGTTCGACAGTTTGAAAAACACCTGATCGACATCACCCTGATGGACATCCGCATGCCGGTCCTCTCCGGACTGGAGGCGATCCGGCGAATCCGGTCGCGCCGTCCCGACGCCAAAATCCTGGTGCTGACCACCTTCAACGACGACGAATACGCCCTAAAAGCCCTTGAACTCGGGGCCTGCGGCTACCTGCTGAAGGACGCGGAGCCCCGAAAACTGATCGACGCCATCCACAGCGCGTTACGCGGCGGGATGATCCTTCACGACACGGTGGCCGCCAAAGTGATGCCCCGCCTCCTGACCCGGCCCAAAGCGGAGACCCGAACACAGGACCTCCCGCTGACGCCCAGGGAGCGAACCATCGTCCGCTTGGTGGGGGAAGGGCTGTCCAATCGGGAAATCTCCGACGAACTCGGCCTCTCGGTGGGAACGGTGAAAAATCACATCAGCCAGATCCTGCAGAAACTGGAACTTCGCGACCGGACCCAACTGGCCATCTATGCCCTGAAAAACGACCTTGCCTGATGCCCGGGCAAGGTTTTCCTTTTTTGATGACGTCGGAACCATGACCGAAGTCACGGGGTGTTTCCCCGTTTGTGACCGCAGGCAGTATCTGAAAAAGGGAGGGGGAAGGTAAAATAAACGGGAAAAAAAGAGGAGATGACCCGATGGCCCCCTTGATGAAGCTCGCAATGGCAGGAATTCGGACGTTCACGTCCTCCATCGCCTTTTTCTACCGCCATCCGTCCCTGATCCTTCTCTCGCTCGTCCCTTCCTCCCTCCGCTTTTACCAAATGTGGAACCATCTGCAAACCCCGGCATGGATGGAAGTCGCCGTGCTGGCGGCCCGACTCCTTCTGTTTCTGCTCATGATCGCGCTGATGTTGAACCGCCCGTTGCGGGAATTTTCCCGGAAAGACTTCTGGAGCGAATTCGGCGAGCGGTGTTCCGTCCAATTCAACAGGGATTGG
The DNA here is from genome assembly GCF_003001905.1 of Planifilum fimeticola. NCBI lineage: Bacteria > Bacillati > Bacillota > Bacilli > Caryophanales > Thermoactinomycetaceae > Planifilum > Planifilum fimeticola. Next base: position 9,987 of record NZ_PVNE01000010.1, on the reverse strand, counting down.
CCCGGCGTGTTCATCGCCCAGCTGGCGGTTTTTATCGTCCTCCTGTACGGACTCATGAACCTCCTCCTCCAGTGGGCGACCCGCCTGCTGCTGGATCCCGTCATCCAGCTGCCGGGGCTCCAGACGGAAGACCGCTCCGCGGCCCATGACGCCCTGCTGTTCTTTTTGAAAAACATGAGCGTCATTCCCTTGAGCATGGTCTATGTGCTCCACATGGCCGGCCTCCGGCCGCGGCCCAAACAAAACCGGGGTTGAAACTGCGGAAAGGAGGATGCGCCCCATGCTCGAAACCCAGGATCTGACCAAGCACTTCAAGGAGGTCAAAGCGGTGGACAGCATCAATCTGTTCATCGAACGGGGAGAGATTGTCGGCCTGCTCGGTCCCAACGGCGCGGGAAAAACCACGGCCATCGCCATGATCGCCTCCCTGATACCGCCGACGCGGGGCGAGGTGCTGCTTTACGGAAAAAGCGTGATCGCCTCCCCCGCTCCCTTAAGGCAAATACTGGGCATGGTCCCCCAACAGCTGGCCCTGTACCCGGATCTGACCGCCCGGGAAAATCTGCAATTTTTCGGCCGTCTGTACGGTCTGAAGGGGAAGAGCCTCGCGGTCCGGGTGGACGAAGTGTTGGAACTGGTCGGGCTGGAAGCGAAAGCCCACCGCCCGGTGAGCACCTTATCCGGAGGAATGCAGCGGCGGCTCAACATCGGCCTGGCTCTCCTCCATGAGCCCCGGTTTGTCATCATGGACGAACCGACGGTGGGCATCGACCCCCAATCCAGGCACCACATCCTGGAGACGGTAAGGCGCCTCAACCGGGAAAAGGGGATGACGGTGCTCTACACCAGCCATTACATGGAGGAGGCGGAAGTGCTTTGCCACCGCATCTACATCATGGACCAAGGGCGGATCATCGCCTCGGGAACACCGGAAGAGCTGAAATCGATCCTCAGTTCGGATCATACCATCGAACTGAAAGCGGAATCTCTTCCCCCTTCCTTTGTGGAAGCCCTGAGGCGGTTGCCGACCGTCCGCTCGCTGTCGTCGGAGGGACAAGCCGTCACCCTGATCGCGCCGAAAACGGCCCACCTCCTGGACGACCTCTTCCGGCTCGCCCGGGAACACGGCGTCACCGTCACCTCGGTGAACATTCAATCCCCTTCCCTGGAAGATGTCTTTTTGCATCTCACCGGGAAAGCCCTGCGGGATTAAAAAGGGGGGGGAGAGCATGCTCTGGGCACTGATCAAGAAAGATTTGCTCCACTTGATTCGGGTGAAAAGGGAACTGTCGACGCTGCTCGTGATGCCGGCCGTCTTGATCGCCATTTTGGGATACGCCCTGGGAGGGGTGATGAATCCGGAACCGAAACCCCTGACCGCCCAGGTGGCGGTGATTCGGGAAGGGAACGTGAAAAAGGAGTTGGAACAATTCAAGAAGGACGCGGCCCGTTCGCCCCTCTCCCCGGAGGAGCGCTTATGGGTGGTGGATAAGGCGGAACATTTTGTCCCTTCGGATATTCTGCTCCGGAAGGTGCTGCAGGGAGAAAAAGGGAAAAGGGCTTTTGCGGTCCGGGAAATTTCCCCCGGGGAGCGGGATTCCGTCCTTCGGGACGAGCGTTTCGCAGGCATCCTCACCATCCCGAAGGATTTTGACCTTAGCCTGTGGCGCTCCCTTTTCCTCCGCGAGAAAAGCCCTGTCTCCCTGAGATTGGAACTGAATGAAAGCCGATTCCTTCAGGGACAATGGCTGAAAAGCGCCGTCGAATCCTTCCGGGAGCAGATCAACCGGTCCGGCGCCATTTATCGGAGCTTGGAACTCGCCGGTTCCAAAAAGTTGGATCCGGACTTCTTTGCCCCTGATCCGACTCCATCCATCCGGGGGGAGATCACCACCCTGGAGGGGCGGAAACCCCTTTCTTCCTTCGAATATTTTACCGTTGGGATAAGCACCATGTTTCTTCTCCACACCGCCGCCTTCACCGCCCGTATCGCCTCCGAGGAAAGGGAAAACCGGGCCCTGGACCGGATCGCATTGGCCGGAGTTCCGGCGTGGCGCTTTTGGGCCGGAAAGTGGCTGGCCACGTTTCTGCTGGCCTTGATCCAACTTTTCACCCTGTTCGGATATGCCGCCCTGGCCTTTGATGTAACCTGGAAGAATCCCGCCTCCTTCCTGGTCGTCACCTTCCTTTTGGCCTTTGTTGCGGGAAGCCTGGCGGTGTTTCTGATGGCCCTCAGCTTCCGTTTCAACACGTCCTGGGTGGTGGAAATCTTCTCCACCAGTATCGTCGTCATCCTCGGATTTCTCGGGGGCAGCTTCTTCAAAATGAACATCCTTTCGGAGTGGCTGGCCCGGCTGGGCGAATGGATCCCCAACGGTGCCGCGCTGACCGCCTACCTGGGCGCGATGCAAGGCTCCTCCCCGAAAGACCTGATCGAGCCCCTGACGGTGCTGATCGGATGGACGGCGGCTTTCCTCCTGGCAGCGGCCGGTTTCAAACCGGAAAGGGGGAGGGTACCATGAGGGCGATCCTGTGGGCCGAGTTCCGCCAGGTGCTGAGGCGGCCGACCATGTACCTGTTGATGCTCCTTCTGACCGTGCTCTTTGCCGCCGCGTTCGGCCAAAAGGTGACACAGGACTGGACGATCCCCGTCTTCAGCGAAGAAATGGACCAGGAGGAAGTGGACCGGCTGGTGGAGCGATTGAACGGATACAAACCCGATTCCTTCGAAGCGGTGGAAGCCGACGAGGCCCTGCGGAAAATCGACGCCGGTGAATCGGTCATCGCCCTGGAACTGACCGAAGAGGGCTACCGGCTCCTGGCAACCGACCGGGCGACGGATGTGTCGATGGTGGAACAGCTGGTGCGCGGAACGCTGGAACAGCAGAGGTGGATCAAACGCGCTGCCGAACAGCTGAATCAACCGCCGGAGAAAGTGGAAAAAGAGGTGGCGGAATATCTGAAGCAACCTCCCCTGATGCTGTCGGTCACCACCTTCCGCACCGAAGAAGGCTTCCGCTATGATGCGCAGGCCCAAGCCGTCTTCGGCATGACGCTGTTTTACGCCATCTACACCATCACCTACACCGTCAGCCGCATTCTGCAGCGGAAAAAGGAGGGGATCTGGGACCGGATGATCATCACGCCGGTCAGCAGGGCGCGGATCTTTTTCGCCTATCTCCTCTTCGGTTTCCTGCTGGGATACGGAGAGATCGCGCTCATCTTCACCCTGTTCCGGACCGCGTTTCGCATGGATTTCGGCGGATCCTTCGGCATGGTGCTCCTGCTGTGCATCCCCTACGTCTTCGTCACCATCGCCCTGGGCATCTGCCTGTGCGCCTTCATCCGTTCCCCTCAACATCTGGATGCCGCCGTCCCCCTGCTGGCGATCAGTTCCGCCATGGTGGGAGGGGCCTTCTGGCCCATCGAGATCGTCTCCAACGACGTCCTGCTGTTTCTCTCCAAGCTGGTGCCCATCACCTATGCGATGGAGATGCTGAAGGGCGTCGCCGTCTACGGCTGGGGATGGCGGGAGGTGGCGGAACCGATGACGATGCTTGTCGCCATGGGCGTGATTCTGATGGGCATCGGGATCCACGTCATGGAAAAGCGGCACGGATAATCCGGCCGCAGCGGCCTTCTCCCGGGTTGACCGAGCGTCCCGTTCCATGTATCGTAAACACCAGCGGCCGCGAACCTTCTCCGACGGGCAGGAAAAGCCCCTTCCCGGAGAGGCGCCGGGGCTGGCCGCCTTCCCCAAGGAGGTGGTTTTCATGTCCTTCGACGGATTGGTCACCCGCGCCGTGGTGCACGAACTGCAAGACGCCCTGACGGGCGGCCGGGTGACGAAAATTTACCAACCCGGTGAATATGAACTTCTCTTCCATATACGTTCCCAGGGAGAAACCCACCGGCTGATCCTGTCCGCCCATCCCGCCTACCCCCGCTTTCACCTGACCCGGGAGCGGACAGACAATCCCAAGGAGCCGCCCATGTTTTGCATGCTCCTCCGCAAACACCTGGAGGGAGGCATCATCCACCGGGTGGAGCAGGTGGAGATGGACCGGATCGTCCATGTGGACATCCGCACCCGGAACGAGCTGGGGGATGAGGTGATCCGGCGGCTGGTGGTGGAAATCATGGGCCGCCACAGCAATGTGATCCTGATCGATCCCGAGGCGGAAACCGTTTTCGACGCCGTCCGCCGCGTCACTCCGAGCGTCAGCCAATACCGCCAGGTGGTACCCGGCGCCCGGTACCGGAGGCCTCCCGAACAGAAAAAGCGGCATCCGCTCTTCATCGACCGCCAGACCTTTTTCAAAGTCCTCGATTTTAACCGGGGCCGCATGGACAAGCAGCTGGTGGAACGCTTCGCCGGCCTCGGCCCCCTCGTCGCTCGGGAGATCGTCCATCGCGCCGGAATCGGAAGCCGCGACCGGCTGTGGGAAGCCTTTTCCGGGGTCATGTCCGACATCCAAAACCACCGCTACCATCCCAATCAGGTGGTTCAAGAGGGAAAAACCCTCTTCTCCGTGGTGGAGCTCACCCACCTGGATGGAAAAAGGACCTCCTTTCCCTCCGTCAGCGGGTGTCTGGAAGCGGTCTTCGCCGGAAAGGCGGAACGGGACCGGGTACGGCAGCAGGCCCAGGATCTGATCCGCAAACTGAAAAACGAGATCGCAAAAAACGAAAAGAAAATCGAAGTCCTAAAAAGGGAGGCGCAGGAAGCCGAGGAGGCGAACACCTACCGGATCTGGGGGGAACTTCTCACCGCTTACATGCATGAGGTGAAAAGCGGTGACGAGGCGGTGACGGTCATCAACTACTACGAACCGGACGCTCCCCCGGTCACCATTCCCCTGGAACCCCATCTGTCCCCCTCGGAGAACGCCCAGCGCTTTTTCAAGAAATACAACAAGCTGAAGGCGGCGCAAAAATGGAGCGAAGAGCAGATCGCCAAGGCCCGCTCCGACATCCAATACCTGGAGTCCGTCCTCGCTTCCCTCGAAAACGCCTCGCCTTCGGAGGTGGCGCAGATCCGGGAGGAACTGGAGGAAGAGGGGTGGCTTCGCCCCTCCCCCGCTGCGCCCCGCAAAAAGAAAAAGGAGCCCCCCAAGCCGGCGGTCTACCGTTCGTCGGAGGGTATCCCCATCCTGGTCGGAAAAAACAACAAACAGAACGACTATCTGACCCACCGGTTGGCTTCCGCCACCGATACCTGGCTTCACACCAAGGAGATTCCCGGTTCCCACACGGTAATCCGCTCCAATCGCTTCGGTGAGACCACCCTCAGGGAAGCGGCCATCCTGGCGGCTTATTTCAGCAAGGCGCGCCGGTCCAGCCAGGTGCCGGTGGATTACACCCTGGTCAAACATGTGCGGAAGCCCGCAGGGGCCCGTCCCGGATTTGTCATTTACGACCATCAGAAAACGCTGTACGTCACACCGGACGAAGACGTCGTGCGAAGGTTGGAGGAGAGGCGCGATAGCGAGTGACCGAACCGGCCGCCGGGAGATGCTTCCGGCGGCCTTTTCATCTTCGTAGTCCCTCCGCGGGGGCTTTCTCGGGGAAGGGTTGGGGCATCCCCCCGGAACCTTCGTTTGTTTTCCGAAAAAAAGCGGCTGGCTATGACTTCAAGCGGTCCAACGCCTCCTCGTAGGCCCGGTAGGTCTCCTCGTTGAACAGCACGAACCGGATTTCCCGAAGGGAATGCGGCTCCTCCTCCAAAAACCGCTTCACCTCCGACAAGGCGGCCGGCGCCGCCTTTTCCACCGGGTATCCGTAAGCGCCGGTGCTGATCGATGGAAAGGCGACCGCCCTAAGCCGCCGTTCCGCCGCCCGCTGCAGACTGTTGCGGTATGCGCTGCGGAGCAGCTCCTCCTCCCCCTTTCCACCCCCCTGCCACACCGGACCGACCGCATGGATGACATAACGTGCCTTCAGTTTTCCCGCACCGGTCACCACCGCTCCTCCGGTGGGACATCCGCCTTCCCGGGCGCGGATTTGCCGGCACTCCTCCATGATTTCAGGACCGCCTGCCCGATGGATCGCGCCATCCACACCGCCTCCTCCCAGCAGCCCCGAGTTGGCGGCGTTGACGATGGCATCCACCTCCTCCTTCGTGATATCCCCCTGTTTCAGCCATATCTCGGCCTCACCGATTCGAATTCCTTTCATCCGAAACCCGCTCCTTTCCTTGACATTTCCTTATCCCTCATTCCCCAAAAAAAGCGAGCGAACACGACATACCCCGTCGCCAGTGTCCATATTATTTAAATCTGTTATATAAATATGGGAAATTATTCATTTGTTCCTCCTGCGGCAGTCCTTTAGAATAGTACTATAATACACGGAAAAACAACCAACAAAAGATTCGAAAAAATCCTTTTCCGGTTTGCGTTCACATCTAAAATATTTAAAAAGTTATTGTTGATTATGAAAAATCCCTTTCATTTGTCGGCGGAAGTTCCTGCGGTTCCTGGGGGTGCCGCAGTGGACTTTCCCTTTTGTGTTGTTTTTCCGGATTCTCGAAAGAAGGGAGCAGACGATGAAGAAAGAATCCAACCCTCGCAGTACAGAGTTCGTCCCCTATGTATCACCCGAAAAATCATTGCCGGAGCTGACCCTGCTGGCCTGCGCCCTGGGAATCCTGCTCGCGATCGTGTTCGGCGCCGCGAACGCCTATCTCGGTTTGAAAATCGGGATGACGGTGTCGGCATCGATCCCCGCCGCAGTGATCTCGATGGGAATCCTTCGGGGCCTTTTCCGCCGGAATTCCATCCTGGAGAACAACATCGTGCAGACCATGACCACCGCCGGGGAAGCGATCGGCGCGGGGGCCGTGTTCACCCTGCCCGCTCTCTTCCTCTGGGACCTTTCTCCCAGTCAGGCGATGATCGTGTTTATCGTCCTGACGGGTGGATTTCTGGGCGTGTTTATGATGGTTCCCCTCCGGCGCCTGTTGATCGTGAACGAACATCACACCCTGCCGTATCCCGAGGGAACGGCCTGCGCCGAAGTGTTGAAAACCGGGGACACGGGGGGAAGAAATGCCCGCCTGGTGGCCGGCGGCTTCCTGGCGGGAGGACTGGTGAAGGCCCTGGGCGACGGGTTCAAGCTGTTCAAAACGGAAGTGGAAACCCAGATCGCCAACTTTAAAAACGCCGTGATCGGGATCGACATCTATCCGGCCCTCTTGGGAGTCGGTTACATCATCGGTCCCCGCATCGCGGGACAGATGCTGGCGGGCGGATTGCTCGGCTGGCTGGTGCTCATCCCGATGATCAGCTTTTTCGGCGCCGGGTCGAAAGAGACGATTTTCCCCGCTGAGGCCCCCATCGCCGAATTGGATGCCTGGGGCCTCTGGCAGGGCTACATCACCTATATCGGAGCCGGTGCCGTGGCGATGGCGGGCCTGATCACCATGGTGAAAACGCTGCCCACCCTGATCCGCTCCATCCGGGACACCGCCCGGAGCGCCCGGGAATACCGTCTGAGCGGACAAACCCTGGCTCGGACCGATCAGGATATCCCCCTGAAGTGGGTGGGACTGGGCACATTGGTCGTCGTCATCGTTTTGGCCTTCGCCCCCGTCACCAACGTGGGCATCCTCGGCGCCCTGTCCATCACCGTTTTCGGTTTCCTGTTCGTGGCCGTCGCCTCCCGCATCGTCGGGATCGTCGGAAGTTCCTCCTCGCCGGTTTCGGGCATGACGATCGCCACCATCCTGATCGTCACCTTCCTGTTTAAGATCTCCGGCATGAGCGGGGTCGAAGGCATGGTGGCCGCCCTGACGGTGGGGGCCGTGGTTTGCACCGCCCTGGCCGTGGCCGGGGACATCTCCCAGGATCTGAAGACGGGATATCTCGTCGGCGGAACGCCCTGGAAACAGCAGCTGGCCATGATGATCGGCGTCGTCGCCTCCGGCCTCGTGATCGGCGCGGTCCTGGTCATCCTGGATCAGGCCTACGAAATGGGTTCCAAGGAGCTTCTCGCACCGAAGGCGGTCCTGATGAAAACCATCATCGAGGGCATGATGCAGGGCAGCATGGCCTGGGATCTGATCTTCCTCGGCGCGGCCATCGCCGTCGTCATCGAATTTTTGGGGCTCAATTCCCTGGTGGTGGCCGTCGGCGTCTACCTGCCGGTCCACGTGAGCACCCCGATCATCATCGGCGGTGCGGTCCGCTGGCTGATCGATTTCTTCACCAAGGACGAGGGGCTCAGGCGGCTCCGCAAAGACGCGGGCGTCCTCTTCGCCTCCGGGCTGATCGCCGGCGAATCCCTGATCGGCGTGGTGATCGCCATCCTGATCGTCGCCGGCGTGCCGATTCCGGAAAGTCCCGCCAGCGAAAAGGGATGGATCTCCTGTGCCATGTTCCTGGCCGTCACCTTGCTCCTGTGGTACATCGCCCGCCGGGCATCCTCCGACAAGGCGTCAAGCCGAAGCTGATTTCCGCCTTCGAATCGGGGAAAAACAAGGGAGAGGAGTTCCACGGACGGCTCCCCTCCCCTGCCCTTCACACAAACCCTTGATGGGGTGTATGCCGGTGTTCAGCAGGAAAAAGCGAAAAAACATGCTCGTCCTGAAACCGATCCTCAGGGAGGGCTGTCTCCTGGAGCCGTCCCCCGGCGAGGAGGAGCGCCTCACCCTGGTGGTTCCTCGAACCGGATGGCTGGAACGCCTCTCCATCCGGTGGCTCGGCCAGCCGGAGGCGATCCGGGTCCGGTTGGATGAACTGGGCAGCTTCGTCCTGTCCCGTTGCGACGGAACCCGCTCCGTGCAGGATCTGGCCGACGCCCTGGAGCAGGTCTTCGGCTCCAAGGCGGAACCCGTGCTGCCGAGACTGGTTCAGTTCCTCAAGATCTTGAACGCCAACGGGTGGATCAGAATGATTCCTCCCGACGATCAAACCTCGTGACCAGACGGTCCATCATCAAACAGGCAGATAACCTTTACCCCGGTAAATTGGATTTTACCGAGGTTTTTTGAATCATCCTCAGGACCGTCCCAACCGTTATGAACTTTTGATTATGCCAAAAATCAGAAACTATATGTAGGAGTTTTTACAGGAGGTGGGCAATGGTGAAACAGAACAAATATGATGATCCAAAATTCTTTGCTGAATATGAAAAAATGCCTCGATCCGCCAAAGGACTTGAAGGTGCGGGTGAATGGCATGTCTTTAAAGCATTGCTCCCTGATCTTCGAAACAAGAGTGTACTTGATTTAGGTTGCGGTTTCGGCTGGCATTGCCGGTACGCCCGTGAACAAAAGGCGAGTAAAGTGGTCGGTGTGGACATCTCCGAAAAGATGCTTCAAAGAGCCCGTGAAATGACCAATGACCCCTACATTTCCTATATAAGAATGCCGATTGAAGACATCAATTTCTCCAAAGAACAATTTGACGTGGTAATCAGCTCTTTAGCCCTGCACTACGTAGAGTCCTTCAAAGCGGTTTGCCAAAAGGTTTTTACTTGTTTAAAAACCGGAGGCGCGTTTGTTTTTTCGGTGGAACATCCGATCTTCACTTGTCGCAAGGAACAGGATTGGTATTATGACGACCACGGGAATCGTCTGCACTGGCCAGTTGACCACTACCATTCAGAAGGAATGCGCAAGACTGCCTTCTTAACTGAAAACGTGATCAAATATCACCGAACGGTGTCAACGTATATCAATGACTTGATACGTTCAGGATTTAACATTCGTGCCGTCAAGGAACCTGTGCCTCCTGAAAAAATGTTGATGCGCCTACCAGAAATGAAAGACGAATGGCGTAGACCAATGTTCTTGATCATCTCGGCGGAAAAAACGTAGGGTCGTCAAATTGTTCATGGAATGTGTTTACAAGCTATTTCAAAAACATGATCTGCCAATGTAAAATGGAAGTATGAGTACGAGACATGAGCTGACAGACGAACAATGGGCTGTGATTGAGCCCCTGCTCCCCAAACCGAAACCAGGCCCCGGGCGTCCGCCCGCCG